>JAGWTK010000010.1 GCA_028876035.1 Bacteroidota bacterium | reverse complement strand
TTTTTTCCGGTGAAAGATTATCAACACCGCAGCCTGCTTATCCCAGGGAGGGAACAGACGTTTCAGTGAATGTGATTAACAGGCAGTTATCTAATAAGGACCATGGTACCCTTTTTAAAGATCGTCTTGCCGGTATAATCGCGGCCCTGCACAATCCAAACATAGGTTCCGGAGGCTTGCTCCTTTCCGGCATAGCTGCCATCCCAACCGGTTGTATCATTGCCGCTGTACACCATCAGCCCCCATCGATCATATATTTTGAAGAAATCGAGGCGACTGATACCCACCGTGATCGGACGGAATTTGGTGTTCACCGTGCCACCGGGGGTAAAGGCATTCGGCACAAAAATATCCGGCGCTGTTTGGTAGATTTTTACATGAATCGTGTCAAATGCAAAACAATTCTCTTTCGTGTAGGCCTTCACGGAATACGTGTACACACCTGGACTACCGAATATCCCTGTGGGCGATTGAATCGTTACATTGTCGAGGTTAGTGGCCGGCGACCATAGATACAGGGGGGCGCCTGAAGCATGCAATGTAATCGGCTGGCCAACAACCGCAGCAGTATCATTGCCTGCTGATGCGAGAATGGGTGGCAATACTTTTACCATCACGGTGTCAAATCCGGGCTTTGGACATCCTTTGGTATCGTAAGAAGCAAGTATATAACTGGTCGTGGCAACAGGGTGGGCCAGTGGGGTGAGTGTGGCTGGATTGATCAGGCTGAAAGATGGTGTCCAGGTGAAGTTAGCACCCACAATCGAACCGGATAATTGCAGGGTATCACCGAAACATATCACCGAATCCTGGCCGGCACTGGCCTTCGGATAAGGAACGGTTGTAATGGTCACGTTGTCGGTCGTGCTGCACTTTCCAATAATCCCGGTCAGCTGATAAGTAGTTGTTCCCTTTGGGGTAACCTGTGCATTTTTAACTTTCGGATTTTGAAAATCAGCTGCGGGCGTCCAGTTGTAGGACAATGCGTTGGTGGTAGGATGTAAGGTTACAGCATCCGTTAAACAGATGGTTGAATCGGGCCCGGCATCCAGCGTAACATGGTCGACCACCCTTACCTCCACCGAATCGTTGTTGATACAGCCGTTTTCGTTTAGCTGTACCCGGTAGATAGTGGTTGTTGTTGGAAATACCAGCGGCGTGGCCGTGTTTTCATTGACAATTCTGCTTACAGGTGTCCAGGAAAAGTTTCCAAAACCGGAAGCTTGTAACTGCACCGTATCCTGTACGGGTAGCTGGCTGCAGATAAGTGTATCACGAAAGGCTACGGTAATGGCCGGCTTGTCTTTAATTTCAAATTGCACGGTGGCCGTATCAATACAGCCCTTGCTGCTTTGTACAATGAGTTCGGCAGTCTTGATGCCCTTGGTGCTGAACAACCAGCTGGGGTTTTGCTTTTGCGATGTGTCGGCCAGTGTGGTCTCATCCCCGAAATTCCAGCGCCATCCGTTTACAACACCATATTTTGCTTTCGTGGTATCAATAAACTGGATCGGTGTGCTGATACAGGACCCCTGCACCAGGAAGCCCGGATAAAACCCGGGATACACTTTTGCAATGGTGGTGGTGGAGTCTACACATTGGCCGGCGAGAATTACTTTCAACTTCACAGTATAGCTGCCGGTATCCGCAAACTGGTGATCAACCTGGCCAAAAGGATCCAACGATGTGTCGGCAGGCGTTCCATCCCCAAATTTCCAGATATACACCGACCCGGCAGGGTTGACCTGCTCGTTCTTAAACGTCACTTTAAAATCGTCGCAATAATCGTAATTCGGCTGGAGGAAGGCTTTGAGCGGATTACAATCTGATATTTTCAGGTGTATGTCTTTGCGATGTACATTGATCTCCTTTCCGTTGCGGTACTCGTGTATGCATCCGGTCACCACATACTGACCAGGCGTGGAGGGTGCAATGCCCGATATAATTCCTTTGGCTGGATCTATTGCTGCATCGATGCCCAGTGGGTTGGCCCCGCTGAAGGGGAAAGTATAATTCAACGATGTATAGGGAGGGGCTGCTGCGGGGTCAGGTGCGGGACAAAACGTACACCCTGCCGATTGAGTACCTGTTCCCCCGCCATTGTATGCTTCGCAAAGTGTGTATACCAGGGAATCGCCATCCGGATCGGTCGCGGAAAAATCGAACGTAAAACCTGTGCCTGCGCAAATAGCTACCGCATCGTTGCCGGCAATAACCGGACTTGAATTATGGCCGGAAGGCAGCAAATTCGTGCCCGGAATATCACAGGTATAAGTAGCACCGTAGTTAGCACTGTTTCCGGAAAGATTCACGATGCCGCCAATCCTGCAACAACGCTGTACAGAGATGCTGTAGCCAGCTGCATTATTGGGCAGTTCAACCGTTGTTTCAAAATATTTAAGCTTATAGCAGATGTCCGTTGGCGGATTGGTGATGCAGGGATTGGAAGCCGGGTCGTATTGGATAACGGTCTCCGATGTGATGTTTGCGGTAACACTGGTAACAATTGAACCATTGCTCCTGTCGAAAACAGTAAAAGGTTCAAACGTTTCGTTTTGTCCGGGGTCATTCGCTGTGCAATCGATGTACAGCTTCAGCCGAATCAGGTAATTGGAAGAATTGGGGGAAGCCCCTGAGCCAAGGTATTTATAGGAAAGCTCACCTCCCCTGATATGCCTGGCGAACGCAGGTACCAGCGCCATCAAAAAAAATAACAGTGCAAAAATTTTCTTCATACGCTCAGGCTAAAGCCGGCAGGGTAACGGTGGTTAAAAAATCTTGCAGGGCCTTGCGGCATTTTTCGGGATCTTCAAACATGCCCATATGTCCAGCCGACTCCAACACACACAATTCCGATACAGCCGGCAGGTGGCACTGCTCGAGTATATCGGCATAAGATACGGCTTTGTCCTGTTTACCGGCAATGAATAAGACCGGGCAACCGGCATTTTTCAATACATCTGTCCGGGAGGGCCTGGCTATCATCGCTTCATAATAGGCTACCAGCGAAGCCGGGTCAAATTGGCTGTACCGCGTTATCATTTCCTCCACCTGTGCTGCGTTGTTTGTACGATAGGGATCGGCAAAAAGGTTGGGGGTCGACTGCCTGATAAACGGGGCGCTGCCATGTGATTCGATGAAGGCAATGCTTTTTTTACGAGCCTCTTTTTTTTCTGCCGTATCCGGGTAGGCTGTGGAATGAAACAAGCCAAAACCTTTCAGCACAGCCGGATATTTTTCCGCAAAAGCAAGGGTAATATAACCACCCATGCTATGCCCGATTACAATAATGCTTTTTCCGCCGCTTTGGTTGGGTAGCGTTGCGTCCAGGAGCGCATGCATGCAGTCTGCCATGCCCTCCATGCTCATGTCTTCTATGGCTGCCGATTGACCGCTGCCGGGCAAGTCGGGCACCAGCACATGGTGTTTCGCCGCTATCGCATCCCAATGATGGCGCCATATCTCCCCGTCTTCCCCGAAGCCGTGCAGGAGTAATACGGGTGTGCCTGCCCCCGCGCTGCGCAAATAAATTCGTTTACTGTTAACCGTTATATGCTCACAGTTCATTGTTTGCTGGTTTGAAGGTAGCGGTGAAGACTTCGGAATAAAAGTAAGGCGACCAATGGTATCAGCGCATTGTTGAGGTCCTGTGGCAGCCATTTCCAGCCCGCCAGCAGCAGCATGTTGATGGCGGCGGTTACTATCCAGTAGTATCGCCAGAACTGGCTCCTGCGCTTCAACGCGAAAGCCGCTATGAGGTGCGCGGGCAGGGCCCAGGCGAGGTTCAGGTTATTCCGGCAAACGGTGTCTACCCTTGCTATCCAAAGTGCTGCCAGTAGAATGCCCAGTAAACCAGTAACAACAAACAGGATCCGATCTGCCAGTAGTAACGCGGCAGCAGTTTTCTCTCCGCCAATAGCCAACCCGGTAAATAGTATTAACAGTATCGAAAAAACCAGTATAGGCGTTGCCACTGTGCTTGTTTCAACGGGAACGGGCGCAAGCAATAGGTTGGTTTCGGCTACCAGGGGCTTGCCCGCTATCCGCGCGCTGTCGAATCCTTTCATCAGGTAGTCGGGGAGAAACATGGCCTGGCGCGTGTTCATGGTTTCGTCCAGGTGGCTGCCCAGCAGCAGATCGATCGACAAGCGATTCCAGGACTGACTGCTGCTGCGCATGTAGGAATGAATCATGGAGCGGTAAGTGCTCGCGGACGATGGTTGTACCGGCACAAAAGCCGGGGGTTTGTCGAGGTTTCTCGTGAGTATGTCCCTTGCCCTGGTTGTACAATTATCGGCGTAAAAATGATATGGGTAGGTGCGGTTTTCTTTCTGGCAATTAATCCAGAGCGCTTTTTGCAACCGTTGCTTCTCGCCGCAGTCAATGGCAAGCACCTGTTCGGTTACGGAGCGTTTCTCTTCCTGGTATTCCTGCATGAAATCGCCGAAATCGAAGGGGGCCACCACGTAGTTCATAATGCCCCGTGTAAATTTCAGGTAGAACATCGGGTCGCTGTCGTCGAAGACACCGTAGTTGAAAACAACGTCTGATTGCGCTACACTGTCAATAACACGAATCGCCGTATGTCCCCAAACCGAATACAGATCTGTCCCCGGACCGCAGGTGAGTAAACTAACACGCAGCCTGCAGGAATCTGCCTGCGCATAAGATGGCAGCGTTAAAACCACAAAGGACAACAGTAGCCATCGCCTGGCAGCATGCATGTCAAAAATTTTCGAAAATATACAACGCAAAACGGATATCGCCGCGTTTATCGGCGATCAGGAAAAACCCAGTTACCTGCCGGCTGAAAATGGTTTGATTACTTACGGCTATAGTTAGGAGCTTCTTTGGTGATTTCAATATCGTGCGCATGGCTTTCTTTCATGCCCGCGTTGGTAATGCGTACAAACTGGGCATTGTCTTTCAGCGCAGTTAAATTGGCTGCACCACAATAGCCCATGCCTGCTCTTAATCCGCCGGTATATTGCTGCACCACTTCGCTGAGATAGCCTTTGTAGGCCACCCGGCCTTCGATTCCTTCCGGCACCAGTTTCTTTACATTGTCTTCTACGTCCTGGAAATAACGATCACTGCTGCCCTGGGCCTGCGCCATGGCGCCAATGGAGCCCATGCCCCGGTATTCTTTGAATTTTCTGCCTTCATAAATAATGGTATCGCCCGGACTTTCCTCCACGCCTGCAAAAACACTTCCCATCATTACCGTATCTGCGCCGGCGGCCAATGCTTTCACCATATCACCGGTATAGCGAATGCCACCATCAGCGATGATGGGCGTACCGGATTGTTTGAGGGCCGACCATGCTTCCATGATAGCCGTTATTTGCGGTACACCCGCGCCGGCTACAATGCGTGTGGTACAAATAGAACCCGGACCAATACCAATTTTTACGGCATCAGCGCCTGCAGCTGCAAGGGCTTTAGCACCGGCAGCGGTTCCTACATTCCCGGCAATCACCTGTAATTGTTTAAAGTTCTTTTTAACACGCTTCAGGGCATCAATAACACCCCGGTGGTGGCCATGTGCACTATCCAGACAAACCACATCTACCCCAATCTGCTGCAAAGCGGAAGCCCTGTCGAGCATATCACCCGTTATGCCAAGTGCAGCGCCCACCAGCAAGCGTCCGAAATTATCTTTCACTGCATTGGGAAAACTGCTTAACTGGAGGATGTCGCGGTAAGTGATTAGTCCAACCAGTGTCCGGTCTTTCTTTACCACCGGCAGCTTTTCAATTTTATGGGAGCGAAGAATCGTTGCGGCTTTCTTGAGATCGGTTCCTTCAGGAGCGACAATCAGGTTTTCTTTTGTCATCACCTCCTGTACACTCCTTTTCTTGTCCGTTTCAAACCGCAAATCACGGTTGGTGAGAATACCTACCAGCTTATGGGACTGGTCTACCACGGGGATGCCGCCAATTTTATTTTCTTTCATCAATTTCAGCGCATCACCAATGGTAGCGTCTACGTGTAATGTGATGGGATCAATTATCATCCCGCTTTCACTTCTTTTTACTTTTCTCACCTGTTCGGCCTGCTGTTCAATGGACATGTTTTTATGCAGGATACCTATGCCGCCTTCGCGGGCAAGCGCAATAGCTAGGTTGGCTTCTGTAACCGTGTCCATGGCAGAAGACAACATCGGGATGTTGAGTGAGATGGCTTTTGTAAGTTTTGTTTTGATGCTTACTTCGCGGGGAAGTACTTCTGAATAAGCAGGAAGTAGAAGAACGTCGTCGAACGTTAAACCTTCACCAAAAAATTTTTTACCGGGATTTGTACTGCGGGCGGGCGTATTTCTTGTTGCCATGGGCAAAGATAGGTTAGCAGGTAAATTGCCTCCAAAACTTTTTTAACAGTTGGATTCGAAGTACTGTTAACAATGGTTGTTTACAGGAGTTTATACATGTTTCCGGGCATTGTCGTGATCACCGCTTTTAGCTCCAATTGCAGCAAGGCAGTTGCAAAGGCAGCGGCGCTGATACCCGATTGCAGCCTGAGCGTATCGATGTGAACAGACCCCACAGCAAGCAGCTGCACGATTTTTTTTTCTTCTTCATTCAGCGCAACAAAAAGGCTGGTTTGCGTACTGACTGGTTTTTGTTGCGGAATCCAGCCCAGTGAATCAAGTATCTCATTGGCAGATGTTACCAATACAGCCCGGTTGTTCCGGATGAGTTGATTACAGCCTGCACTTTTTGTATCGGTTGTTTTACCGGGATAAGCAAACACATCGCGGTTGTAACTGTTGGCGAGTGAGGCCGTAATCATGCTGCCGCCTTTCACATCGGTTTCTACTACAATGGTAGCATCGCTGATACCGGCAACGATGCGGTTGCGCAGCGGAAAATGGTGCCGGTCTGGCCTGGTGTTGCTGCGGAATTCGGTGAGCATTCCACCGCCGCTGCGGCAAATATCGCGGGCCAGCGGCCTGTGTTCTGGGGGATAAATATTATCAAGGCCATGTCCTACCACCGCCACCGTAGGTTTACTGCTTTTCACGCAGGTTTTATGCGCTACCGCATCAATGCCCAGCGCGAGTCCGCTTACAACAGTAATGTTTTGACTGCAAAGTTCCCGTACCAGCTGTTCGGTAAGTTGTTTTCCATAGTCGGTTTTATTTCGGGTACCGATGACCGATAGCATGCGCGGATGATTGAGATCGGCCTCACCGCGGTAATACAGCAGGGTGGGCGGGTCATAACAATGCAGTAGGCGTTTTGGATAATTTTCGTCGGTCAGAAACAGGAGCTGCACTCCAAATTTTTCGGCAAACCGCAATTCATCTTCTGCAAGATTGAATGAATTGAATTTCCGGATACAGGAAGCCTTCACGCTGCCGATGCCTTCAATGGATTCGAGTGTTTGCTGCCTGGCCCTGAATATGTCGGTAGCTGATCCAAGGGTGTCAGTGAGCAGTTTGGCCTGCACCGGGCCAATATTTGGAACCATGGTAAGTGCAACGCGGTAAAGGGATTCAGTATGCATACGGGCGCCATTCGCACGGTAAGCTAACCGACAATCCATACAGGTTGCGGGGAAAAAAACTACATTGAAACGATCTTTAACTCCGTTCGTCGATTCTGCGCCTTGCCCTGCTCCGTGGTATTGGGCGCTACCGGCACTTTATCGCCATAGCCCTGGTATTTTAATCGGGCCGGCGCAATGCCATGGGCAAGCAGGTAGTTAACAACCGACTTAGCGCGGTTAGCCGAAAGCGTGAGGTTGTCGGCCGCTTTACCGCTGTTATCGGTGTGTCCGCTTATCTGGATGATAACCGCCGGATTTTCCTTCAGGAAGGAGATCACCTGGTCAAGATCTACCTGCGATTCAGTTTTCAACTCGAACTTATTTACATCGAAGAAAATATTGTTCAGCACAATGCTGGCATTGGCTTCTACCGGCTGCAAGGCAATATCGGTGTGGTATACCGAGTCGGCTGTTTTTTCTTTCAGCAGGAAATGATCAGACGAAAAAAGATAACCCCGCCGGTTTACATTAAACGCATAGTTATGGCCGGTAGGCAGGGTGGTCAGGTAGTGACCCGTCTCATCCGTTTGCACCTTACTGATGACTTCTTTTGTTGCGAGGTCGGTGAGGAGGACGGCTGATGGTAATCCTTTACCCGTTTTTTTATCATACACCCGGCCTTCTACCCAAAGTGTTTTGATGGGACGAATGTCTTTGCGCAGCTCGAAACTGTATAGGTCGAGTCCGCCGCGGCTGTCGGACCGGTTGCTCGCATAATAAGCCGTTGTTCCGTCGGCCGTAACCACCATGCTTCCTTCATTGTCGATCGTATTAATGGGATAGCCGAGGTTGAGCGGTGTACTCCATTTACCGTCTGCCAGCTTATGGGTCACAAATAAGTCATCGCCGCCATATCCGGGCAATCCGCTGCTGGTGAAATAAAGTGTTTGATTGTCGGCATGGATAAAAGGACAACTTTCATCTCCGATGGTGTTGATTTCGGGTCCGAGGCTTTCCGGTTCGCTCCACTGGCCATTGGGCCGTCGATGGCTCACATAGATATCGCTGCCACCGTAACCACCAAACCGTTTACTGGTAAAATAAAGATCTTGTTTGTCCGGCGAGAGCGAGGGCGCCGTCTCCCATTGATCGGTATTGATCCGGTTGCCCATATTCTCCGGGGCACTCCATCCATCGGGGGTGAGATAAGAAATGTACAGATCACAGCTTCCATATCCTTCGGGAAAATTACAGCCGGTGAAGATGAGCCATTGTCCGTCTTGTGAAATGTTCTGTGCGCCTTCGTTGGCGTTGGTGTTGATATTTCCTGCCAGCGGCTGCGCGAGTGACCATTGCTGGTTGTTGCGAACGGTTTCAAAAAAATCTTCGTTTATGCCACGAACGCGGCGCGTAAAAATCAGGCGCTTACTGTCTATTGTAAAGGCAGGGAAATATTCGGAGACAGGGCTGTTGATACTATCGCCCAGATTCACCGGGTTAAAAACATAGCCCGAGTCGGGGTGGCTCTTTTTATAGTCAATCGCAAATTGGTAACAACGCGCCCTGTAAGCGGCTGACTTAAGGCTTGATTCGCTGAGATTGGGAATGGCCGTAAAAGAGGCTACGGCCTGCAGTGCCTTTTCAAATTCACCGATCCCGGCCAGGTCGATTGAATAGGGCAAACTATAATCGCGAAAATAAATGCTGTCGATGGGTCTTGCTTTCTCGTAGTAATAAACAGCGCTGTCGTATCGCCCCAATTCTCCGTGCATACCGGCGAGCGAAAGCCAGGCATCCATAAAGCGATTGTCTTTCGCAATCGCCTCGTGCATCAATGCAATGCCAGCCGGAATGTTGCCGTCCTGCGCCTGCGCCAGTCCCTGCGAATAGATCCTGGCAATTTTCGGGGCTATTTTTTCCGGATTGTACTGCTGGGCCTGGGCCTGCAATGCAACAAAGAACACGGAGAGCAGGACAAATGGTTTCATGTAAGCTGCGATTGAGTAGGGCGTATGTATAACGCCAAACTTAGGCGAATAATATGCCACACAAAGTTATCGCCGCAGACTGTTAAGGAACGTTAATATATTTATGCAATTGCAGGCTGAGTTCCCATTGGGGATGTGCCTGGATGTACTCAACAATTTGGGGGACAAAAACAGCCGCCCTGCTCCATTCGGGTTGCAGGTACAATTTGCAGGACTTGTTCACCTGAGCGGCATGCTGTTCCGCCCAGGCAAAATCAGAGGGGTGGTAAATCACTACTTTCAGTTCATTGGCAACAGCCAGTACTTCGGGCAAGGGTGCTTTGAACTTTTTGGGCGATACACAGATCCAGTCCCATTCACCGCTCAACGGAGAAGAAGCAGATGTTTCAATATGATTCCTGAAGCCTGCTGCATGCAGTGCATGGGTGAGGGTGTTAAGCGGATGCAACAGGGGTTCTCCGCCGGTTACGACGGCAATCCGGCCCGGATGGAAAGCGGCTGCTTCCACAATATGATCCACGGGCACCAGGGGATGTTTAGCGGCATCCCAACTTTCTTTTACGTCGCACCATACACAGCCCACATCACAACCGGCCAGGCGGATGAAAAATGCTGCGGCACCCTGGTAATATCCTTCTCCCTGCAGGGTATAGAATTGTTCCATTACCGGCAGCATATCCAACTGTTCAGAAACACGATTCATAGGGGCGCAAGTTCGGTGTTTTTGGGCCAACTACACGGCAAGTGCGCGATAGCTATAGGAGCCGGCCGTCTTTTTAAATTCGGACGGCGTTTTTTTGGTGATTGACTTAAACACCTTATTGAAATAGGGAACGTTGTTAAACCCGCACTCGAAGCATACTTCTCCAATTGATTTTTCCTGCTGGAGCAGGATGCAGGCTTGCTCGATCCGGTACTGGTTGATGAAATCGGTAAACGTGATGTTCATGATCTTCTTAAAATAATTGCAGAATGCAGGCACGGTAAGATGGGCGATCTCGGCAACCTTCCGGATGTCGATTTCTTCCTGGTAATTCTGTTCAACGTAATTGAAGATGTTCTGGAGCCGCACATGCACTTTGCGGATGGTATTGGGGAGGGTGACCTGGTTATTGAGGAGCGAATAATCATCCGAAGCAGCGAGTAGCTGAAGGATGCCCAGTATTTCCATAAAACGTTCAAAAGGCGGCAACTTAAGCAGGCGCACCAGTCTTTTCTTTGCCTGTTCTTTTACTTCGGCACCGAAACTGATGCCGTATTTTGCCCGATCGAGCATCAGCGCGATTTGCTTCATCTCCGGGCGCTGCAGCAAAGGGTCGGCAAATACTTCTTTTTTGAATTGCACCACCACCTGTTCGATCATGCCGTGGGTATTGAGCCCGAAACCAGAGTGGGGGAGTTCAGGTCCCATCAGCACCAGGTCACCATTGTCGTAGCTGCCCGCATGGTTGCCCACCTGGCGGGTTCCGTTACCTGCCAACACACAAACCAGCTCGCATTCGGGATGGTAATGGTATTGCCAGGAATAATTCTCTGCCGGGATGCGCTCGTGGATGAGCCGGAAGGAACTGCCTTCATCTTCCTGGATAAGTTCAAATTCTATTTTCATACTGCAATCGTTTTGGAAATGATTTACCAGAAAATCCCGGCGCCACCCAACTATCCTGCACCGTCTGGCACTTCATGCTCATTAATGAAAATGTAGTCAAATCTATCAATTTTCTATTAATGCAGTAGAAAAGTCCATTAATGCAGATGATTTTTTTATGATTTGAAAGGATCAAATTTTCGCTTCCCTGCCCGGGATAGTTGTGTGTCAACGGAAAAAACTTGAAAAGGAAGCATCAAAACGGCGCGGGGAACTGTCATGGTTGGTGAGGCTGCTAAACATTTTTTTATCCCCGCCAACAAATTTATTAAGAGGGTGTTAAACTTTTTTTGGTAAATAAGGCGGAGTGATTATTTTTACCGTGTAAAAAGTACACAAACGCAGTCAACGATTGAATAATATAACGGCAGGCTTATGCATACAATGAGCGGTCGTTATTTTATATAGGTTTAAACAGACACATTTTTTATTGCTTAACTAAAAACTATTTGCCGTATGAAGAATACCAAGATCTTCATCACGAAAGTCTTAACGCTAGGCTTTCTTCTGCTTCTCGCGTTCTCGCAAGGTTTTTCCCAAACAAAAACGATTACTGGTAAGGTTACTGATTCCAAAGATGGTTCTCCCATTGCCGGTGCTACCGTGCAGCCAAAGGGAGCCAGGAATGGTACTTCTACCGGTGCAGATGGAACTTTCTCCATCACCGTTCCTTCCGGAACCACTACCCTGGTAGTTAGTTCTGTTGGATTCGACAAGCAGGAAGTAAGTGTTGCGAGTGGTACCACGGCGAATGTAAGCCTGGTGTCTACCAACTCCAACCTGAATGAAGTGGTAGTGATTGGCTATGGTACTGCACGTAAGAAAGATCTTACCGGTGCGGTATCTTCTATCCAGGCCAAGAATTTCAACAAAGGTGTGATTTCAAGCCCCGACCAGTTGCTGCAGAACAAAGTAGCTGGTGTGCTTGTAACCACCAACAGTGGTGAGCCTGGCGCAGGAACTACTGTACAGGTGCGTGGTAACAGTTCACTCCGTGCCAACAACAACCCGCTCTACGTAATTGACGGAGTTCCTTTAGATGGTCGTAACGCAGAACCCGGAAACTCTTCCGGTGATGGTGCAACGCCCAGCTCCAACCCCCTTCTTTTCATTAACCCCAATGACATCGCGTCTATCGACATCCTGAAAGACGCCTCTTCTGCCGCTATCTATGGTAGCCGTGGTGCGAATGGTGTTATTGCGATTACGTTGAAAAAAGGAAGCTCTGGTCCAACCAAGGTTGACCTGAACGTAGGCTACTCCAAATTTGCAGGATACATGAAGCGTTTCGAAGTACTCGATCGCTCACAGTTCATTACTGCATTGGGTAAATACGGTGCTTCTTCATCTTACAACTATGGTGGTAATGTGGATGCCTTGAAAGATATTACCAACAGCACGCTGTCACAGTCTTACAACCTCGCCCTCAGCGGGGGTAACGAAACTGGCCGCTACCGTGCTTCTTTCTATGGTAACAACGCAGAAGGTTTCATTAAAGGAACTGGTTTGCAGAAATACATTGCATCTTTTAACGGAACTGAGCGTTTGCTCGATAAAAAGCTGACCCTTGATTTCAATTTGATCGCTGGTAGTGTTCCTCACTCCTTCGGTTATGTGTTTAACACCACCGGTTCTGCAGGTAACCTCATTTCTGCAGCACTCCAGTGGAACCCAACCCTGGCATACAAAAATGGTTCTAACCAGTTTGTATTCCCCAGCAACGGTACGCCTAACCCAATGGCCCTTATCGACGGCGTTCACGACAAGGCTACTACGACCACCATTCTGGGTAACATTTCTGCGGCTTATAAAATCCTTCCTAACCTCGAGTACAAAATGCTCTATGGTATCAACCACAGTGAAGGTAACCGCAATGTGAACTACGAAGGATGGCTCCAGGGTAATAACTCTATCCAGGGTAAAGGTTTGGCTGGTATTTTCAATGCAGGTCTGAACTCTCAGACTTTCACACATACATTGAATTATAACGTTGACCTCACCAAGCGTTTGCACCTGACTGCACTTGCTGGTTATGAGTACTGGAAAAGTGATTTCCGCATCGACGGTCAAACGGCTAACACCTTTAATACAAGTTTGACCCAGGATACACGCATTCCAATCCTGTACACCGCGATTTTCCAGGATGCTAAAATCCAGAGCCCGCACACTGCCTACATCGATCCTACTACCGAACTGCAATCTTATTTCGCACGCGGTATTTTCAGCTTTGATGATAAATATGTGTTGACTGCAACCGTGCGTCGCGATGGTTCCAGCAAATTCGGTTCTAACAACCGTTACGGTACCTTCCCCTCATTCGCTGCCCTCTGGCGCGTGAGCAATGAAGGCTTCATGAAAGACAGCCGCGTCTTCACTAACCTCGCGGTTAGGGCTTCATGGGGTATCACCGGTAACCAGGAGTTCCCTGCTGGTTCTTCACTCGAGCAATTTGCATTCGGTTCTTACAATACGGCCGGTCAGGTAAACGTATTGAACCCGAACCTGAAATGGGAGCAAACAAAAGCAACCAACTTTGGTGTTGATTTCGCAGTACTGAAAGGACGTGTTTACGGTTCATTCGATTACTATAATAAGAATACCACCAACCTGCTGTACCAGAGCACCGCTATCCAGCCTGCTCCTGCTACTTCGGTTTGGCAGAACCTGCCTGCTAACCTGATCAACAAAGGTTACGAGATTGCACTGGGCGCTTCCATTGTTCAACAAAAGAACTTTGGCTGGGACCTGTCATTCAACTGGGCACATAATAACAACAAGCTGACCAACTTCAACCAGGCCCTGATTCTTTCCGGTTCTGTAAGTGGTCAGGGTGTGAGTGGTGCGTTTTCTGAAGCCATCACGAACAATCAGCCGTTGCTGGTGTATTACCTGAAACCCTTTAAAGGTTTCGACCAGAGTGGTAACCAAACTTATGGCGATAACCCCACTTTCGTAGGCGACCCCAACGCAAAGAACATCTTCGGCGTAAGTACTACACTGCGTTACAAGAAGTTTGACCTCGTGTTGAACGGTGGTGGTGCAGGTGGTTACCTGATTTACAACAATACCGCTACCAGCGTATCGAACATCGCAGGTATCGTTCAGGGAAGAAATATCGACAAAGCTGCTTACAACTCTCCGGAGAAGCCCAGCAGCCCTGTTGCCGCCAACTCCCGTTTCCTGGAAAAAGGCAATTTCTTCAAACTGCGTAACGCTACGATTACGTACAATGCAGGTAACATCGGCAAATTCGTGAAGAATTCCAGCATCTACCTGAGCGGCAGCAACCTGTTTGTACTGACTAAATTCACAGGTTTCGATCCTGAGGTAAACATCGACAAATCAAACGGTGGTTATCCCTCAAAATCGATTGAGTATATACCTTACCCCACTGCACGTGTAATTTCTGTAGGAATTAACTTGTCATTGTATTAAACCTAAAAAAATCGATTGCATGAAACCGAATAAACTGATGATTGGAGCACTTAGCCTGGCAACGATTCTGGGCAGCTGCACCAAACTGAATGAAACACTTAACAGCTCCCTGACCAATACCCAAACGGCCAACGCGCTGGGTTCTCAGGGTGTGGCCCTGCTGTTGCAGGCAGCCTATGCAGATGTGGGTGGACCCTTCACTGCACAGGACCTGGTATTCTCTCTTGAAGAAAACTCTACCGATGAATCACTGGTGCCTACCCGTGGTGGTGACTGGGATGATAACGGTGTTTGGCGTGTAGTACACAATCATACCTGGAATGCTGATCACAGCCAGGTGCTGAACGTGTTCAACTCACTCAACAAACTCAATTTCGACGCAACCAACGTACTTGCATTCAATCCTTCAAAAGGACAGGCTGCAGAAGCACGTTTCCTGCGTGCCCTTTCGCTGTACTACCTGCTCGACCTCTATGGTCAGTATCCTTACCGCAACCCGGGCGACAACCTGCTGAACGCGCCAACGGTGAAAACCGGTGCTGAAGGTGCACAGTTTATCATTGATGAGCTGACCGCTATCATGAACGATTTGCCCACGACCGGCGGTCCCAGCCAGGCTACACAGAACGCTGCGAAAGTTTTGCTGATGAAAACCTACCTCAATAAAGGTATGTTTGCTAAACCCACAGCACCTACTTTCACAGATGCTGACATGAACCAGGTAATTACCCTTGGTACGGCTATCATCAACAGCGGTGCTTACTCTTACGAAAGCGAATATTTCAACAACTTCATCGCTGGTAACAACGGTGGTAAAGAATCAATCTTCGCTTACCCCAACACTTCCGGTGTAAACGCTAACAACAGCGGTATCAACGGACGTTGGTGCATGACCACACACTACAATTCTAATGCGTCTAAAGCGCCGAACGCTGGTTGGAACGGATTCTCTACTATTGGAGATTTCTATACAAGCTTTGGTGCTGTTACACCGGTAACAGGTGTAACCAATTTCGCAAATGACAAATCAGGCAGATATGCAGATACTGCAACCGACAAACGCATCGGTGGTCGTTACTTCAAAGGTTTGACCGATGTTATCGGTATGAAACCCGGTATGCTGATTGGCCAGCAATACAATGCCGACGGTTCGAAACAAAAAGACCGCAAAGGCGCTGACCTGGCCTTCGACCCCACCATTGCTTCCAACATGATGGAAACTGGTGCCAACCTCGAAGTAACCGGTATCCGCGTAGTGAAATATGTTCCGGATGTTGCCAATGGCGACTACTGGGGCGGTCCTGCAGGTAACTGGGTTCAAATCTTCCGTTACTCCGATGTAGTACTCATGGTAGCTGAAGCAAAAATGAGACTCGCTACACCGGATAACGCCGGAGCACTCACGCTGATCAACACCCTTCGCGCTGCACGCGGTGCTGCACCTGTTGCTTCCCTGCCGCTGGTAAACAAAACGAATGTAGACGATCCCAAAACACTCCTCGCTGAACGCGGTCGTGAGCTGTACTGGGAAAGTGTACGTCGTACCGACCTGCTGCGTTTCGGTGTATTCAACGTTATCTGGCAATACAAACCCAGCGACGACCCGAAATATTGCCTGTTCCCGATTCCTTCCCAGGCCCTGGCGAGCAATCCCAACCTGAAGCAGAATCCCGGGTATTAATATTTGCAATTGCTAAACAAACGAAAGGCCATTCAACAATGGCCTTTCGTTATTTTTGGGGTATTACGATGATACGCATTACGATGTTGAAACCTGTGCGACTGCTGTTGCCCGTATTGATTGCGCTGCTGCTTTCCTGTAACAACAAAACCAATACGGCGCCTGCCCTTTTCCGCCTGATGGACAGCACAGGCATCGATTTTAACAACAAGGTGGTGGATCAGCAGATCGACAACAGTTTCCTGTTTCGCAATTTTTACAACGGCGGTGGAGTGGCCATCGGCGACGTAAACAACGACGGCTTGCCGGATGTGTTCATGACTTCCAATATGGGAGAGAATAAACTCTACCTGAACAAAGGCCATTTCAAATTCGATGATATCACGCTAAAAGCAGGCATCCGCCAGGATTCGATGTGGAGTACCGGCGTGGTGTTCGTAGACATCAACCACGATGGCTGGCTGGATATTTATGTTTGCAATTCGGGTCACATGAGCGATGGACACCGGCGGAACAAACTCTATATCAACAACCACCAACTGGGTTTTACAGAGGTAGCCAAAGACTACGGGCTCGATATTTCGGCCTACACAACACAGGTCTCCTTTTTCGATTACGATAATGACGGCGATCTCGATTGCTTCATGATCAATAACAGTCCCATCCCCGTCAACACCCTGAAAAATTCCAATCGCCGCGATTTACCCGACTCTGCCTGGAACGTACAACCCTTTCTTAAAGGCGGAGGCGATCACATGTTCCGCAACGACAATGGACATTTCAGGGAAGTAACCCAAAGCATCGGCATCCACGGTTCACTCATCAGTTTTGGACTGGGCGCATCGGTCGGAGATATTAACGGTGACGGCTATCCGGATATTTACGTATCCAACGACTCCTACGAACGCGATTATCTCTACATCAACCAAAAGAACGGAACCTTTAAAGACGAACTGGAACAACGCATCGGGCATACCAGCTTTTCTTCGATGGGTACCGATCTGGCAGACATCAACAACGATGGCTACCCCGATATCTTTTCTACCGACATGCTGCCCGGTGACGACTATCGCCTCAAAACCCTCGGCGCCTTCGACAATATCGACCTCTACAACAGCAAACTCGAAGCGGGCTTTTACCGCCAGTTCATGCAGAACTGCCTGCAGGTGAATAACCGCAACGGGCAATTCATGGAAGTAGCCAATTACAGCGGCGTACCTGCGACCGACTGGAGCTGGGGTGCGCTGATGTTTGACGCCGACAATGATGGACTGAACGATATCTACGTTTGCAATGGCGTGAATAAAGATGTGACCAACCTCGATTTTATGGATTTCTTTGCTGATACCGTGATGCAGCGAATGGTCCTTGAACACAAAAAAGACAATGTAGAAAAACTGCTCGAGCATATTCCTGTTAATGCCATGCCCAATAAGGCATTCAGAAATATGGGCGCTTACCAGTTTCGCGACGCCACCGAAACCTGGGGATTTAACACCGGTTCATTTTCCAACGGCGCGGCCTATGGCGACCTCGATAACGATGGCGATCTCGATCTCATCGTCAACAATGAGAACATGAAAGCGTTCGTGTATAAGAACAACGCCCGCGAACAAAACCACCACAATTACCTCGCCGTTAATCTCAAAGGCGACAGCGTCAATACATTCGCCATCGGTGCCCTGGTACAGGTGTATGCAGGCGGACAAACATTCATGCGCGAGCAGGTGCCCAGCCGCGGCTTCCAATCCTGCATGGATACCAAAATTATTATTGGGCTCGGGGACATCACTGCCATCGACTCCATCCTTGTTCGCTGGCCCAACCGGACGGTTACGACACTCGGCAAAACGGCGGTTAATCAAACACTTTCCATCAATATGCAGGCGTCGGGGCTGCCACGATGGAATCCTGCGCCCGCACCTCTTCCAATTTTTGAACAGGTACCTGCTGCATTCGATAAGCACCGGGAAGATCAATACCTGGACTTCTACTACGAAAGAAATATTCCCGAGCTGCTGTCAAAAGAAGGTCCGCACGCCGCTGTGGCCGACGTAAATGGCGATGGGCTGGAAGATGTTTATATCGGCGGTGCAGCAGGACAAGCCGGGCAACTGTACCTGCAAACAGCAGACGGAAAATTTGTAAAAAAGCCGGAGCCGGTGTTTGATGAATTCGCCGGTTTTGAAGACGCAGCCGTTCTATTCTTTGATGCCGATAAAGACGGCGATGTTGATCTGGCGATCGGACCTGGTGGCAATAACCAGCCGCCAAATAGCCGTGAAATTCAGCTACGGTTGTACAAGAACGACGGGCAAGGAAACTTTTCCATTGACGCAGCTGCCTTTCCAACGAATGATGCAGATATTGCTACCCTCGTATCGGCAGATTTCAACGGCGACGGATTTCCGGATCTGTTTGCCGGCGCCGGCAATGCCCCACGCGACTATGGCGTCGTGCCAGCGAGTATGTTGTTGATGAATGATGGTAAAGGTCATTTTATCAACCTGTGCACGGGTTCCAATAAAAAATTGGGCTTTATGGGTATGGTCAAATCGGCTGCCTGGGCCGATGTACTTGGCAAAGGCCACCCGCAACTACTTGTCGTAGGCGAATGGATGGCACCCAGGATATTCGATTACCAGGACGGACGCTTTGTCGAAATCAATTCTAACCTTAATTCATACTATGGCTGGTGGCGTTGTATCACTCCCACCGATGTTAATGGAGACGGGAAGACGGATGTAATCATTGGTAATGTGGGCGAGAACTTCTACCTGCGGCCAGACTCAGCACACCCGGTGAAATTGTACATCGGTGATTTCGATAAGAACAATGATATGAATGAGAAAATCCTGACACGCACCTACGACGGAAAGGACGTGCCGGTATTTCTCAAACGCGAGATGACTGATCAGTTCCCGATACTGAAGAAGCAAAACCTGAAGCATGCGGATTACGCTGATAAGTCGGTCCAGGAATTATTCGGCGCAGATCTCATGCGCAATGCCGACGTAAAACTTTTCAACTACTGCAGCTCCGTGGTTGCCATCAATACAGGCAATGGACAATTTACCATTCAAAAACTGCCGGTAGAAGCACAGCTATCTTCGCTCAATTGTGTATTGCCAATAGGATCTGGCGAGCAGGGCGTACAAAGATTTTTGACAGGTGGCAATGAATTCGGATACCAGCCTCAATTCGGATGCCTTGACGCTAACTATGGACTGGTATTGGAGCGTAGCAGCAATGGATTGATAACTTGTATGGACCAGCGCCGCTGCGGATTGGATTTGCGGGGGGCAGTAAAGGATTTTAAAATCATCAATACTAAAAAAGGGCGAAGGATATTGGTATTACAAAACAATGAATGGCCGGTTTTGCTACAGGAGGCGCAACGATGATGTACGGCGGTAAACCAATGGATAAAAGAGAATGCATGCGTGTTTGTAAGAGCATGCTATTGTACCTGCTGCCTGGACTGATGGCTCTTCTTGTGGCTTGCAATGACAATAGCGGAAAAGTACAGGCTGATGGTCCGCCGATGTTCGAACTCCTGGAAAGCAAACGGACAGGGCTCGATTTCAGCAATCACCTGCAGGCAACCGACAGCTTCAATATTTTTAAGTACATGTATTTCTACAATGGAGCAGGTGTTGGTGCCGGGGATTTTAACAATGATGGAAAGATCGATTTATTCTTTGCCAGTAACCAGGGACAGAATAAACTATACCTGAACGAAGGCGGACTAAAATTCAAAGATGTTACAGCTGCTGCGCAGGTGCCGGAAGACGGTGGCTGGAGTACCGGCGTAAGCATCGTAGATATTAATAACGATGGACTCCTGGATATCTATGTTTCACGTGTAGGCAACTTTGAACAACTGCATGCCAGGAATCAGCTCCTGATTTGTACCGGCGTAAACAAAGACGGTGTTCCCACCTACGAAGATCGCGCTGCACAATACGGCGTTGATTTCTCCGGTTTCAGCAGCCAGGCAGCTTTCTTTGATATGGATGGCGATGGTGACCTGGATATGTTTCTCCTCAATCACTCGGTACACCAAAACGGCAACTTCGCGCCGAGAAAAAATTTCCTGGGAACCTACAGCGAACTCAGCGGCGATCGCATCTTCAGGAACGACGGGAAACGATTTACCGATATTACAAAGGCAACTGGCATCAATAGTTCAGCCATCAGCTATGGCCTCGGCATCTGTGTAGCAGATATCAACCTGGATGGCTGGCCTGATCTGTATGTTGGCAACGATTTCCACGAAAACGACTATCTCTACATCAACCAGAAAAATGGCACATTTCGTGAGACCGGCAGCGATGCCATGATGCACACGAGCCAGTTTTCGATGGGCGTGGATGTATCGGATATCAACCACGATGGTTTTCCCGAAATCATTTCCATGGACATGCTTCCGGAAGATCCGTATATCCTGAAACGCTCTCTCGGGGAAGACAATTATGATCTGTTCTATGAAAAAATTGGCTACGGTTACAACTACCAGTATACCCGGAACAATCTCCAGCTGAACCGCCGGAACGGACAATTCAGTGAAGTAGGATTGTATGCCGGTATCGCTGCCACCGACTGGAGCTGGTCACCCCTTTGGATGGATTTTGACAACGACGGATCCAAAGACTTGTTTATTTCGAACGGGATTCCGCGCCGGTTGAATGACATCGACTTCCTGAACTTTATCAGCAATGAAGAAATTCAGAATAAACTCAGGGCCGATAAAGCCCAGGAACCGCAGATGACAGTACAGGAAAAGTTCCCGCAGATCAAGCTTCCCAATAAGTTTTACCGGAATGCCGGGGATATCAAATTCGCTGATTGCGCTGCGCGCATCGGAAATAACAAACCTACGTACTCTAACGGTGCTGTATATGCCGATTTGGACAATGACGGGGATCTGGATATTGTCGTTAACAATATCGATGACCCGGTGATCCTGTATGAAAACCACAGCAACGACAAAAAAGTAAATCCCTGGATTGATCTGAAACTACAGGGGCCGGAGAAGAACCGCAACGCCCTCGGCGCAAAATTGATCGTATTCGCCAATGGAAATATCGACCTGTATGAGAAATCACCCGCGCGTGGTTTCTTGTCGAGCATGGAAATCCCCTTGCACGTGGGTTTGGGAAATGAAAATGTCGATTCCATACTGCTGGTATGGCCCGACAATCACTATGAAAGAATTCAACCAGTGCGCGATACGGTTCAAACTATTTCTTACCGGTCGGGGCTGCCCCTGTTTGATTATGGTGTTATCACCCATCATTGGTCAAACCCTGCCACAGCACTGCAGGATATCAGCAACCAACAGGGGTTAACCTACCTGCACCGTGAAAATTCTTTTCACGAGTTTGATCGTGAACCCCTGCTTCCGCATATGCTGTCAACCGAGGGACCGGGGCTGGCCATTGGAGATATCAATCACGATGGTACAGAAGATATATTTATCGGTGCCGCACGCTTTGGCAAGCCGGCTGTATTTCTCCAGCAATCCGATGGTCATTTCACCCGACAGGCACAACCGGCGCTGGAAGCAGACAGCAATTACGAAACAGTGTCCGCCAGTTTCACCGATATCAATCACGATGGCTTCCCAGATTTGGTCGTCGCCAGTGCAGGCAACGAATTTTACGGAGAAGATGAACACAACGCACCGCATGCCTACCTGAATGACGGTAAGGGTGTATTCAGCAAACTAACAAATGCATTTCCGCCCATCTTCATGACGGCGTCCTGTATAGTTCCCTTTGATTTCGACGGAGATGGCAACAATGATTTATTCCTCGGCGGAAGGGCTGTCGCCTGGGATTACGGGCAGACGCCACCGTCTTATTTATTGCGGAACGATGGTAAGGGCCATTTCACCGATGTCACTGCACAGTGGGCACCCGAACTGGCAAAGGCCGGATTTGTTACCAATGGAGTATGGTGCGATGTAGACGGTGATAAGAATATGGACCTGGTCACTTCACAGGAATGGGGTGGCATTACCGCGTGGATGAAAAAAGGAAATCATTTTGAAAAACAGGCTTTGACCAATAAATCGGGCTGGTGGAATTTTGTATTACCGGTGGATATTGACGGTGATGGTCATCTTGATTTTGTCTGCGGTAACCTGGGACTCAACAGCCGGCTAACCGCCTCACCGGAACGACCGGTAAAACTGTATTACAACGATTTTGATGACAACGGAAAGAAAGAACAGGTGCTCACTTATTTTTCCGGTGACCGTGAAATACCTTTTGCCAGCATCGGCGAATTGCAAAAGCAAATTCCGGCACTTAAAAAAAGCTATTTATATGCAGCCGACTTTGCAAAGGCTTCACTGAGGGAGATTTTTACACCAGAGAAGCTGGACAATGCGCAGCTTTGGAAAGCGGATTATTTTTCCAATGCCATACTGATGAATGATGGCAATGGGCATTTCACCACTGAAGCTATGCCCTGGCAGGCGCAACTATCTCCCTTCCGCGATGCAGTAGTCGTAGATGCAAATGGCGACAAGCTGCCGGACCTGCTGCTATTGGGAAATTACTATGATAACAACATCGAGATGGGACGTTACGATGCAGATTACGGTACGATCCTCCTAAACCATGGCAAGCAGGGAATGGAGGCAGTGCCTGCGAACGGTGTAGCCATTAAGGGCCAGGTGCGGCATGTTGGTGCAGTGCGCATTGCCGGTAGACAGGCCTTCGTGGTAGCACGTAACAACGACAGCACGATGTTACTGCAATTCAGAAAGTAATCTTAATAAACGGGCGAGTAGATCTTCGTAATCCATTTGCTCGTATCAGGTTCTTTTAAACGGTCGGTAATCAGGTATTCAAAAGGAATAGCCATGGAAGTGCGGCGATAATCGCGGAAGTAATTGAGGATCTGTAAATGGGTATTGTTAAGCGTACCAGGTCCGCCCTGTACATCGGTGATGATGAAACGGCCGGGGACCATTTTCTGTAGTTTCACCTGCTCGTTCCCCTGGATGGAATGCGCCAGCGGCACTGCCACCATTACCTGGTATCCGGCGGAATCAAGTTTGGTTACATTCAACATCGGTACGCCGGTAACAGCACAGTTCGCTGCCTGTGCATAGCCCTGCAACTTTTTTGCCATCGCGTATACAAAAGGCATAGAAGGATAATCAGGAGAGAAGTTCTTTGTGGTAATAAGTGTTGTATCGGAGGTGCTGGCCTCATTGAGAACAAACCCATAGATGTTTTGAAAATTCGACAGGTATTGCCGGGCTGCATTCATTACCTGGTGCATGTTTTCCTTGAGGGCAACAGCCTTGCGGTACGCACGAATCCTGGCCAGTGGATCATTGCCTGCTTCCAATACACATTCCCACTTGATGAGGGAAGAGTCATGGGGCAGGCTTAACAGGCTAAGGTGGCTCCCGAGGCTGTCGTTTCGGAAACGGATTTGCAGTCCAAGGTTGTTGAGCATTTGCTGCGATACCGTATAGTTGACTTCGTCGAGAAGGTAGTCGGATTCACCGTTCTTGCCCGGAACGATCTTACCAGGCCACCACATTGGCCAGCGGCTGGCATCTGCCAGTATCCGGGTGCCGGCCTCCGCCACACACGGGGTGGCAGCAACTTCGGTAATCATTAGTTTGCCTGGAATAAAAATATAAATACCGGCCAAACCAGTTAGCACGATAAGCAGAAACACAAAGATTATCTTTTTCATACAGCGGTATTGGTAATGGTTCCGTCTTGCAAAATAGCAAAAATGACCCTCACAATAACAAGCATTTCCCATATTGGTTTTCTGTTAACTTTATGGGCATACAAGGCATTGCAATCGTCGCCCTGTCCTTCGTTTCTTACTGTAGCAAGCACTATGACCAAAAGATTGTTCTATTTGTACGGTTGTTGTATCCTCCTTCCGCTGCTGTTAGCCTGCAACCAGTCGCCCGTTCATGATAGTGCATCCGCACCAAATTTCACCCTGCTCGATACAGGGGCAACGGGTATTCATTTTGTGAACGAAGTGAAGGACAATGCGCAAATGAATATCCTCAACTACCACAACTTTTACAACGGCGGTGGGGTCGCTGTAGGTGACATTAACAACGATGGCAGGCCGGATATTTTTTTTACGGCTAACCAGGGTCAGAACACGCTGTTCCTTAACAAGGGTAATTTTCATTTCGAAGACATTACTGGTAAAGCCGGGATCAGCAGCAATCAGCATTGGCATACAGGCGTTACTATGGCAGATGTGAACGCCGATGGCTGGCTCGATATCTACGTTTGTAACAGCGGTATTGTCCCGGGTGACGACCGTTCCAACGAGTTGTACATTAATCAGCACAACGGCAGCTTCAAAGAAGAAGCACACGCTTACGGGCTTGATGACAAGGGCGAATCTACCCAGGCCGTTTTCTTCGACTATGACCATGACGGTGATCTCGACTGCTTTGTCCTCAACAACAGTCATCGCTCCATTGAAAGTTTCGGTTACGATGCCAAACAACGGTTGCAGCGCGATCCCGTCAATGGCGATCGGTTTTACCGGAATGATGGCGGCAAGTTCACCGATATCAGCGCAAAAGCGGGTATCTATGGCAGTGAGATCGGGTTTGGACTGGGCGTAACGGTGGGCGATATCAACAATGATGGATGGGACGATATGTACGTGTGCAACGACTTCTTCGAAAGGGATTATCTCTACCTGAATGATAGAAAAGGCGGCTTTCAGGAAGTGATTAACACAGCCATGGGCCATATCAGCAATGGCTCAATGGGATGTGATATGGCCGATATCAATAACGACGGCTGGCAGGATGTATTCACTGCAGAAATGTTGCCGGAGAGTGATTACCGGCTTAAAACAACCCTGAAGTTCGATGAGTTCGATATGCAGAATGCGCGCAACCGGCTCGATTTTCACCACCAGTTCACCGGCAACTGTTTACAGTTAAACAACCAGGATGGCACTTTTAGCGAAATTGCCCAATTGTCGGGCC
>JAGWTK010000282.1 GCA_028876035.1 Bacteroidota bacterium | reverse complement strand
TCGAATATGCGCGAAGGATTACTGGTATCTGGAACAAAAACAGAACCGCTGGCCTGCGACAGTATCTGGTTCCGGTAAAACAAAAGATGCGGTATAATCAGGTTGCTTGCGAAGTTCTCTACAAATATGAACTGCATATAATTGGCAAAACCTTCATTGAGCCAGATATCCTGCCAGCTTCCGCAAGTCACGTGATCGCCAAACCAATGATGGCCAAGTTCGTGCGCGACGAGTTGGTTCCAGGTGCCGGTGATAAACGTATTTGTTTGGTTTTCCATGCCGCCTCCGACGGACACTTCTGTTTGGGCATATTGCTCAGCAAGAAAAGGGTAGGGCCCAAACAGGGAAGAAAACCGCGACATACACTGGGCTGCTACATTGTTAACTACCTGCATTCCTGCGGCATCTTCAGGATACGCGTTCAATACGAGTGGCAGCATCCGGCCGGCTACATTTACTGAGTCAGTTCTGGTCTGGTAATTTGTTGCAGCTATGGCAATCAGGTAACTCGCGATGGGAAACCGGTGTTTCAGGTGAACGGTCGTAAACTGGCTATCGCTCGTTTCTTCGAGGACAGTTCCGTTTGCTGTACCCCTGTAACCAAGAGGGGTTCGAATAAATATTTCAATTGAGTCTGCTTTGTCGTCCAACCCGTTTTTGCAGGGCCACCATTCCTTTGGACCATAGGGTTCCGACAAGGTGTACATGACCGGCGTTCCGCTGTGATGCGTAAATAGGAATGGATTGAATGAGGGTAATAGACGGGGAACGCCGTGGTAGAAAATGGTCGTTGAATCGACGGTGCCGTTGTTCAGGCTTACCGGGAAGTTAATGCGGAATTCATCGCCCGGCAAACGTTGAAAGCCGACTGGCTGGTTATGGAAAAAAACGCTGTCTACTATCAGCGTGTCGCTCAAATCAAGGCTAATAAAATTACCCGTAGCAGTCATGCGAAAGCGGGTGAGTACGTTGCCGCTGATCGCGCGCACTGCCGGGTCTATCTGCCAGCTGCAGCGGTAGAAAATGACATCATAATTGCCAGACGCCATGCTCTTGGCATAGTCCGCTTGTTTCGATGGCAACTTGTTATTCTTCAAAAAAGCCCTCTGTTCTATTAATGGGATGCTGTCTTGCCCAAAGATTCCGCCAATGTCGGTTAGTGGCGATGATTGGCTATAGCTGGTTGCACGACCGGACAGAAAGTATAGCAGCAGTATTAGTATATAATTTCTATACATGACAAGGGCTGACAAAGTCTGCTTTTTTAAACGGAAAACAGGGTCAAAGATTGCCCTTTTGGCTGGTTTCTGCCCAGCGGACGAGGTATTTCCCCAGCAAATCAAATTCCAGGTTAACGCGTTGACCGTCCGCCACAAATTGGAGGTTGGTGTGCTCGTAGGTGTAGGGGATGATGGCCACGTCGAAACGATCTAGGCCCACGTTAAAGGCGGTCAGGCTTATGCCGTTCACTGCAATGGAGCCTTTCTCAATGACCAGCGGCGCAAATGCTTTGTCATACGCGATCGTGAATAGCCAGCTGCCTTTGTTGTCCGTTTTACGAATGACCAGCCCTGTTCCGTCTACATGGCCCTGCACGAAATGTCCATCCAGCCGCGCGCCCGTTTGCAGGCAGCGTTCCAGGTTTACGGTATCATTTTCCTGCCAGTCGGCCATATTGGTTTTTTGCAAAGTCTCTTCCACCGCCGTCACCGTATAGAAAGGAGGGTTGACGGTTTCTACAGTCAGGCACACCCCGTTGTGCGACACGCTCTGGTCCGGTCTAAGATCCGCTGCCAGTGCTGCCTCCATCTGGTAGGTTTTGTTGGTGCCATGGCTGCGGATGGCGGCAATCCGGGCCGTTGATTCAATAATTCCGGTAAACATCGGGGCAAAATTAAGCCTGAAATGCATTTGGCTGTTTCTGAAATTCCTTTATCTTTGCCGTCCCAACACAAAAAGGGGGTATTAACTATGTTGATTATCGATTCAAAGGATTGCGAAAACATTGACAAGGCGCTGAAGAAGTACAAAAAGAAATTTGAGAAAGCCAAAATTCTTGTGCAGCTCAGGGAGCGTCAGTCATTTACCAAGCCTTCCGTAAAACGCCGTGGAGAAATCCTGAAAGCGGTTTACAAATTGAAAGTGAGCAACGGCGACCTCGACTAAGCAGAAACTTTGTCCCGCACTATATTTAATAGCTGTAAAGTGAATAACTTTATAGCTATTTGTTTTTATGGGTGATTCTACGCAGGCACTGCAGGTTTTTATGCATTATCTCCGCTTCGAAAAGCGGTATGCCCGCAACACCCTTACTTCCTACCAGAACGACCTCGATCAGTTTTTTGCGTATTTAAACGAAACCTATAACGCGGCAGATCCCGCAGCGGTCATGCAGTCGCAGGTTCGCAGCTGGCTGGCATCCCTGCGCGATGGTGGAATGACGCCCAGGAGCATTAACCGCAAACTCTCGGCTGTTAAGTCATTCTTCAAACACCTGGTCAAAACGGGCGCCATTGCTGCCACCCCGGTATGGGCCATCCATACACCGAAAGTAAGCCGTCGTTTACCTGAATTTGTAAAGGAAAGGGAGATGGACAAGCTGATGAAAAAGCCGGTGGAAGAGGAGGGCTGGAAAGGCAATACCAACCGGCTTTTGCTGGAGCTTTTCTACCAGACCGGCATGCGCTTGACGGAGCTTGTCCAGTTGAAGGAAAAACAGGTGGATTTCTCCAAAAAGGTGATTAAGGTTTTGGGGAAGGGAAACAAGGAACGTGTGGTACCAATCGCGCCTGCCATGGCATCGGCTCTCAGGGAGTATATCGCAGAAAAAGCCGTGTTTTTTGAAAGCTTCGACAAAACCTACCTCTTTGTTTTGCCCTCCGGCAAAAAGCTATATCCTAAATACGCCTACCTGGTGGTGAATTCGGCACTTGGCGGTATCACTACACTGCAAAAAAAGAGTCCCCATATCCTGCGGCACAGTTTTGCCACCCACCTGATGAATAATGGTGCGGATTTGAATGCGGTAAAAGAACTGCTCGGGCACAGTAGCCTGGCAGCAACGCAGGTGTATACGCACAACAATATTGAGAAGCTGAAAGAGGCCCACAAAAAGGCCCATCCGGGTGCATAATTTCCGGGTTTTTTCTGCGTAAATTTTACAGCCAATTATTTGGAAAAACACCCTTCCTAAGTTAATTTCATACTGATAGAAAATCCCAATATCGTATGCCGGAGCCGGCAGGATTTTTAAGTTCTTTTACATTTTTGTTCACTGATTAAAAGTTTATGACTATGAACGTTAACATCCAGACAGTTCACTTTGATGCAGACGTGAAACTCACAGAGTATGTTAGAAAGAAATTAGAAAAGCTCAGCACTTTCCATGACCGAATAATTAAAGTGGATGTGTTTTTAAAGTTAGACAACGTTGTTCACCAGATAAAGGATAAAGTAGCAGAAATAAATGTACGGGTACCGGGACGGCAGTTCTTCGTAAAAGCCAGTTCCAAATCATTCCAGGAATCATTTGACGAAGCATTCGATTCCATGGTTAACCAGATAAAAAGAAAGAAAGAAAAATTAGCTGCATAGCAACCGCCCCGCTGAAAAGCGGGGCTTTTTTGTGTCCGGGATGGAAGGGTATACATCAAAGTGCATTCGGGCGGAGGGGTTCTTTAAACTGTAATAAGCTGAAACGCCGGCCCCGCCTGCCTTTCGGCGACGGGTGAAAATAAATTGAAACACAGCAAAAAATAATAGCAGCAAAATTTTTGAATTTATTGGATTCCATTACCTTTGCATTCCCAAAATTTTTTGGGCAGTTCTTTGCGTGCATAAAGTAATCGCCACCTTAGCTCAGCTGGTAGAGCAACTGATTTGTAATCAGTAGGTCGCAGGTTCGATTCCAGCAGGTGGCTCAATGCCGGTGAGCTAAACCAGGCGATATCCGGTAAAAAAGGGCAAGTAGTCAAGTGGCCAACGACGACAGACTGTAAATCTGTTCTCTTACGAGTTCGGTGGTTCGAATCCATCCTTGCCCACAAGTGTTCAGGATCTGTGTTAGCAGAGTAGTTCTTTAGCTTATTGCAGGAAATGGAAACATTTTCTACAGGCATATTTTCACATTGCAAGCGGAAGTAGCTCATTTGGTAGAGCGATAGCCTTCCAAGCTATAGGTGGCGAGTTCGAGCCTCGTCTTCCGCTCAGTTGGTTGCTGGTAGTATCCCTGTCCGGGAGCTGGCAACGGCAAACGAATATACCAGCCGTTGTAGCTCAGGGGTAGAGCACTTCCTTGGTAAGGAAGAGGTCGTGAGTTCAATTCTCATCAACGGCTCCAGGCTCCTGAAACTGCTTCCGTAAAAACGGCTGCAGGGCGGGATTCACTGAATCCCTTAATATTGCAAATATTTCACAGGAAAGAGGCTTCCGCCTTCCGGTCTGGTGAAATTCAGCATATGAAATCAAAATTGTAAAAACACAACTTTAAAAACCGATAACGATGTCAAAAGAGACTTTCAAAAGGGACAAACCCCACGTTAACGTTGGTACCATCGGTCACGTTGACCATGGTAAAACCACTTTGACCGCCGCCATCACCGAAATTCTTGCAAAGAAAGGTCTGGCGCAGGCAAAGAAGTATGATGAAATTGACGGTGCTCCTGAAGAAAAAGAAAGGGGTATCACCATTAATACTGCACACGTGGAGTATCAAACGGCGAATCGTCACTACGCGCACGTTGACTGTCCCGGTCACGCGGATTATGTGAAAAACATGATCACCGGTGCTGCACAGATGGACGGAGCTATCCTGGTAGTAGCTGCTACCGATGGTCCGATGCCTCAAACCCGTGAGCACATCCTTTTGGCACGCCAGGTAGGTGTTCCCCGTATGGTTGTGTTTATGAATAAAGTTGACCTCGTTGATGACCCTGAGCTGCTGGAACTGGTAGAAATGGAAATTCGTGACCTGCTCACTAAAAATGGTTTCGACGGCGACAATACCCCCATCATCAAAGGTTCTGCAACCGGTGCCCTGGCAGGTGATGCCAAATGGGTAGGTGCTATTGATGAACTGATGGCTGCTGTGGATGCTTACATTCCGCTGCCTCCCCGTCCGGTGGATCTGCCGTTCCTGATGAGCGTGGAAGACGTATTCTCTATCACTGGTCGTGGTACTGTTGCTACAGGCCGTATCGAGAGAGGTCGTATCAAAGTGGGTGAAGCAATTGAAATCGTAGGATTGATGGATAAACCCCTGGCTTCTACCGTAACAGGTGTGGAAATGTTCCGCAAATTGCTGGACGAAGGTGAAGCTGGTGATAACGCTGGTCTGCTGCTCCGCGGTATTGAAAAAACACAGGTTCGCCGCGGTATGGTATTGTGCAAACCCGGTTCCATCACGCCGCACACCGAATTCAAAGGTGAGGTATACGTACTGAGCAAAGACGAAGGTGGCCGTCACACGCCGTTCTTCAACAAATACCGTCCCCAGTTCTATTTCCGTACAACAGACGTTACTGGTGAAGTAACCCTGCCGGAAGGAACAGAAATGGTGATGCCTGGTGATAATACATCATTGTCTGTAACCCTGATCCAACCCATCGCGATGGAGAAAGGTCTGAAATTCGCTATCCGCGAAGGTGGACGTACAGTAGGTGCCGGTCAGGTTACTGAAATCATCAAATAAG
>JAGWTK010000281.1 GCA_028876035.1 Bacteroidota bacterium | reverse complement strand
TGCAGCTGAGCAGGTGGTCGCCTGCTTTTAAAAAGGTCATGAAACTTGCGAAGATGGCGCTCATGCCCGAAGCAGTTGCGTAGGCAGATTCGGTGCCTTCCAGTGCGCAGATTCTATCGGTGAATTCCTGTACGGTGGGGTTGCTGAACCGGCTGTAGATATTCGCATCCGTTTCATCGGCAAATGCAGCCCGCATACTTTCTGCATCTTCAAATGTGAAGCTGCTGGTAAGAAACATGGGAGAGGAGTGTTCCATTTCACCGGTGCGCTCCGTGCGTGTGCGGATTACTTTTGTAATCGGATGTTGTTCTTTCATGGATGGTAATTAAAGACGAGGATGCTAGACGATTTTCACTTCCCAGGTAAGATGGGTGCCGCTGGCGCGCAGTGTTTCGGCCACCGAGCAATATTTGTCCATCGACAATGCGCAGGCTTTTTGTGCCTTATCTGGATCAATTTGTCCTTTTAGCTCGAATACAATATGCACGTTCTCCCAGAGCGAAGGTTCTTTACCTGCTACCCGGTTGCCGCCGATCTTCATGGAAAAGCCCTCTACAGTCTGGCGTTGTTTTTTAAGGATCGCTACGATGTCAATCCCACTGCATCCGCCCAATCCCATTAACAACAACTGCATGGGCCGCACACCAAAATCAACACCGCCATTGTCGGGGTTGCTATCCATCCGCACTGTATGGCCCTGTGCATCGGTCGCCTCAAACCCGTAGTCGCCCGTGATCCTGTTGACGTTTATTTCGATCATTTCTGCTCTTTTTTGCAAATGTAACTCAAGCAGGCCTTTACTTTGCAAATTCAACAGCATTACTGGATTAATGAAGGTATTTCAGCACCATCAGCCCTTTGAACTCGAGAATGGCCAGGTTTTACCGGGGATAGATATCGCTTACGATACCTATGGTGCGCTCAATGGGGATAAGTCGAATGTGATTTGGATTTGTCACCACCTTACCGCCAGTTCGGCTGTTGCAGAATGGTGGCCCGGTGTAGTGGGCCATGGTTGCGTGATTGATCCGAAAGACTATTTCATCGTTTGCGCCAATATTCTTGGTTCCTGTTATGGGAGTTCCGGTCCGTTGTCGCTCAATCCTGCGACCGGCAAACCGTGGTTCAGTGATTTTCCGCAAGTGACCATCCGCGATATGGTGCAGTCGCAAATACTGCTGCGTAAACATCTTGGCATCGATGAAATACAGTTGCTCGTAGGCGGCAGCATGGGCGGTTACCAGGCGCTTGAATGGGCGTACATGGAAACAGAAGTCGTAAAAAAACTTTTCCTGCTGGCCACTTCTGCTACTGAAAGTGCATGGGGTATTGCCACCCATACGGCACAGCGACTTGCCATCGAAGCCGACGGCAGTTGGAAAGATCATCGTCCCGATGCCGGGGCAAAAGGACTGAAAGCCGCCAGGGCGATCGGTATGCTTACGTATCGGAATTATGGTATTATGGTGAAAAATCAAACCGATCCAGATCCTGAAAAACTCGATGACTACAAGGCTGCTTCCTATATCCATCACCAGGGTAATAAGCTGGTGAAGCGTTTCAATGCAGCTTGCTACTGGCTGCTCACCAAAGCGATGGACAGCCATCACCTGGCCCGCGGTCGTGGGGGTGAGGTTGACAAAATCTTACAGCAACTTCCGCAGCCTGCATTGATCATTGGCGTGAGCAGTGATATTCTTTGTCCGCTCGACGAACAGCGCCATCTTTCCCGAATGATGCCTGCTGCTACACTCATCGAAATAGATTCTGCCTATGGGCATGATGGCTTTATGGTAGAATCGGAAAAAATCGCGAAGTATTTTTCGGCCTGGGTCAGTCCATAGTCCATAGTCCGTAGTCCATAGTCCGTAGTCAATAGCCTTTAGTCCGTAGTCTCTGGCCGACGGTTCATGGTTCATGGTTTTTTGTTCATCGTTCTTTCTGCTCAGATTACTCAGTTTTATTCAACATTGGTTATGCGCATATTCCTTACCTCTTGCTTATTTCCCGGGACGGCGGTAGAAAGTATCAAGTACAAAGTACCAGGACCAGTCGCCAGGGTACGCGTGTTCGTCCGGATGGTTTTGACTTTTACATTTTGACTTTCTCCTGCCTCTTACTTCTTGCCGGTATGGGGTACAAAGTATAACGTACAAAGTACCAAGACGAGTCGCCAGGGTACTCATGTTCGTCCGGATGGTTTTGACTTTTACGTTTTGACTTTCTCCTACCTCTTACTTCTTGCCGGTATGGGGTACAAAGTATAAAGTACAAAGTACCAAGACGAGTCGCCAGGGTACTCATGTTCGTCCGGATGGTTTTGACTTTTACATTTTGACTTTCTCCTGCCTCTTACTTCTTGCCGGTATGGGGTACAAAGTATAAAGTACAAAGTACCAAGACGAGTCGCCAGGGTACTCGTGATCGTCCGGATGGTTTTGACTTTTACATTTTGACTTTCTCTTACCTCTTACCTCATACCTTTTACCTCTATCGATATGCGGTACAAAGTACCAAGACGAGTCGCCAGGGTACTCGTGATCGTCCGGATGGTTTTAACTTTTACATTTTGACTTTTGACTTTTCTTGTCTCTTGCCCGCGAATCGTTAACTTCAGTCAACAACGATCGCCACATGAAAAAGTCATCCAGCCGCCGGCAGTTTTTAAAACAGGTAGGAACCGGAGGTTCTGCCACTGCTTTATTGAGTACGGCGCCTTTTCTTGCTAACCTTTCTGCCCCAAAAGAAATCACTGACCAGCATGAAGCAGCAAATGCTGCTGCAGGCTCCCGTGTATACAATGGCCGTTATGCAGGCGAGTTCCTGAACAGGGTGGCATTCCCGATGGGCGGCCTCGGCGCCGGCATGATTTGCCTGGAAGGTACAGGCGCTTTTTCACATGTATCTGTCCGTAATAAACCCGAAATTTTCAATGAGCCCGGTATGTTTGCAGCGATCGCTGTAAAAGGTATGAAAAACGGCGCAAGGTTGCTGGAAGGGCCGGTACCCGACTGGAAAAAGTTTGGGTTGAAGGATGCCGGGAATGGATTAGTAGGTGCTACTACAGGATTACCGCGTTTCAGGCAATGTTCTTTTCTCGCGCGTTTTCCCTTTGGTCAAATTGAACTGGCAGATGCTGATTTGCCGTTGCAAGTTCAGGTCACCGGCTGGAGCCCTTTTATTCCGGGTGATGAAAATAATTCAGGCCTTCCCGTGGCAGCCGTGGAATACAGTTTTCACAATACCGGCAAGCAGTCGCTGGATGCAGTTTTCTCTTTCAATACCAAGAATTTTCTGAACCTGGATAAAGGTGCCAATGCGGTGCGGTCACTGGAGAATGGGTTTGTGCTTACCGAGATGGGTTCGGCGACAGAGCCGTTTCGGTCAGACTTTGCCGTTAGTACCGGTGATCCTGCAACAAAAGTAGATCATTGCTGGTTCCGCGGCGGCTGGTGGGATCCGCTTACCATGGCCTGGAATGCGGTACGCGACGGGTTGGTGAAATCGGTGGCCCCGGTAGAAAAAGATGCACCGGGTGCAAGTTTGTATGTGCCGTTTACGCTGGCAGCCGGCGCTAGAAAAACGATTAAACTCTTGTTTGCCTGGTATACGCCCGATTCGGCGCAGAGCTATGGAACCATGGGTACGCGTAAAGATCCCTGTGATCCCGCATCGGGTTGTTGCAATTCACCGGGCGATATCGGCATCGATAAATATGACAAAGATTTTCACGGGAAAACCTATAAGCCCTGGTACAGCAGCCGTTTCGCAAACATAGAGGAAGTAGTCAAATACTGGCAGGGCAGCTATGACGAACTCAGGAAGAACAGCCGCCTTTTTACAGATGCGTTGTACAGCAGTACGCTGCCGCCGGAAGTAATGGAAGCGGTTGCAGCAAATCTTACCATCCTTAAATCCCCCACTGTCATGCGCCAGTACGATGGACGGCTGTGGAGCTTTGAAGGTTGCGGCGATAGCTGGGGTTGTTGCCATGGTTCCTGTACGCATGTCTGGAACTATGCGCAGGCGATACCGCACCTGTTTCCTGCGTTGGAGCGAAGTCTGCGCCATACCGAATTCTGCGAGAACCAGGATAGCCGCGGACACCAGAATTTTCGTGCGACGCTTCCCATCGAACCCAATGAGCATGGGTTTCATTCTGCGGCCGATGGACAATTGGGGGGCATTATGAAAGCCTATCGCGAATGGCGGATTGGCGGCAGCGAAGAATGGTTGCGGAAGATGTACCCAATGATCCAAAAGAGTATGGACTATTGTATCCAAACCTGGGATCCCCGGCACAATGGTGTTATCGAAGAACCGCACCATAATACGTACGACATTGAATTCTGGGGTCCGGATGGAATGCACGGTAGTTTCTATCTCGGGGCACTCACGGCTATCATCAGCATGGGTACGGAGCTGCAGAAAGATGTGAGTGTGTACAAAGAACTCGCTGCAAAAGCCAAGCGCTCGCTCGAAAAGGATTTGTTCAACGGCGAATATTTTGTACAGCAAATAAAGGTGGCTGGTTTATCTGCCAAAAATCCGGCAACAGAATTGTCGTTTGGGGGAGAATATTCTGAAGAGGCGCGGCAACTATTGCAGAAAGAAGGCCCGAAATACCAATATGGAACAGGTTGTTTGTCGGATGGTATTCTTGGCGCCTGGATCGCCCGCATGTGTGGACTCAACGATATTGTGGATGCAGGCAGCATCCGGAGTCATCTTGGCGCTGTTCACAAATACAATCTTAAAAACGATTTGAGCGAACATGCCAACCCGCAACGACCCGCCTATGCGCTCGGCAACGAAGGGGGCTTATTACTGTGTACCTGGCCCCGGGGCGGACAATTATCGCTGCCATTTGTATACAGTGATGAAGTATGGACAGGCATTGAACACCAGGTAGCTTCGCATTTGATGCTGATGGGAGAGGTTAAAAAAGGCCTTGAGGTATTGCGTGCGTCCCGCAACCGGTACGACGGGCGTGTACGCAATCCGTTCAACGAATACGAATGCGGTCACTGGTATGCCAGGGCGCTGTCAAGCTACGGATATCTCCAGGCGCTTACGGGTCTCCGTTATGATGCGGTAGAACAAACTTTGTATATCGATTCTAAAGTCGGCGATTTCACGTGCTTCCTCTCCACCGAAACTGGTTTTGGCACCGTTCGTTTCAAGGCGGGAAAAGCTACGCTGCACATCAGTTACGGAAATATTGAAGTGAAGAAAACAGTCATTAACCATAATTCAGCGGTTGCATGATACGGATCGCCGATCAACATATCGTTTCGCTTCGCTTTGCGATGAAAGATGCATCGGGTGAATTGCTTGAAGACAATTTGAATGCTGCTCCGATTAGTTATTTGCAGGGCGGGAGCCAGATTGTTAGGGAACTGCAGGTGCAAGTGGAAGGCATGTTAGCAGGTGAGCAGCGGCAGGTAGCATTTGAAATGCCGGGAACACCGACCCGTCGGTTTTTATTGGATGTGTGTATTGATAGCGTACGGCCGGCGACAGAACTGGAAATACAAAGAGGAGGTCCGGTTGATCAACAAGACCATTGCGGGCCTGGTTGTGAATGTACAGGGGAACCGTCGTCTTCCTGATCAACTGCATAACTATGCCTGATAGTGCAATCCGGAAACCCTGCTGACGAACATCGCAGGGGTTTTATGGAACAGAGATTATTTATAATTCCCCTCTT
>JAGWTK010000280.1 GCA_028876035.1 Bacteroidota bacterium | reverse complement strand
TTGCCAGTACATTGATATACGTGTAGAAACGGCAACCCACATCCTGCACGTCAAAAATCATCAGGTCAACATCGGCCAAATCTTCCCGCGAGGGTTTTGATTTCGCACCATACAATGAAACAACCGGTATGCCTGTCGCGGAATCGGTTTCATCATTCACTTTTGCGCCCGCACTCGCATTGCCCCTGAACCCATGCTCGGGTCCGAAAACCTTTACTATGTTAATACCCCGCGCGAGCAAACTATCTACCAAATGACGTTTCCCAATAATGGTAGTGGGGTTTGCGAGGATGGCGATGCGTTTTCCTTTGAGATAGGAGAGGTATTTTTCTGTTTGATCCGCTCCTGTTTGAACTTTTGCTACAGGCCGATGCGGCGATTGTGCGAAACAGTTGTTTCCAGGTAACATGCAGAGAAAAAGGGAACAAAGCGTAGCGAGCCGAATAATGCGATGCATAGTGAATAATTGCTGCTTAAAGGTAGGTATCTGCCAACAGAGTTCAGGTTAGGATTCTTGTAAACTTACCAGGTACTGGCCAAACTGATCCTCCGTGATAAGGTGCATCGTCCAGCCGCATTGCATTGCTCTCCGCCGGAGCGTGGTCCGGTCGATATACAGCCAGCTAAACCATTCTGATCTTGTTCTTTTGTATTGGTATTGATAGTCGATTTCGCCGTAATAACGGTGGTGGTCGGGAAGCGCATCTTTGTATAGGTAGGCGATATCGGATGAGTCGAGCAGGATTTGTCCACCCGGACGGACCCATGTTTTTGCTTTTTCAAGAAAGAGGTCGAGCCCATCGAGCGACTGGCACAACCCGATGCCGTTCATGAGCAGGAGCAGGGTGTCGAAAGCCGGTCCCGTATACTTAAAAATATCTTGTTCGTGAACAGACAGAATACCACGGTCACGGACAACCGCAGCAGCCAGCGGCGAAATTTCAAAAGCGCTCACCTCATAGCCATTTTCCTGTAACCAAAGGGCGTGGCTGCCCGCCCCGGCACCGATGTCGGCAATTTTTCCCTTACAATGATGAAGCGCAATATGTTCCAGGGCCGGCATTTGCGCAAGGTCGCGGAAATAAGCTGATACCGGCATTTCTTCCTTCGGTCCGTAGGTGTTGTGAATCCAAAGCTTGCCGGGTTTCTTTACCTGGAACCAGTAGTCGGCAATAGCTTGTCCGAGCGGATCACCAAAGCTAGTTGCGCGTCCAGCCTGTTTCTTTGTCGTCATCTGCGCCGCGAAGGTAGCGCAGTCAAAAAAAATGGGCGCATTTATTTGCGCCCATTAAACTATGTTAAACGACTGCTTACATTTTTCCTTTTCTCATCATCGCAAATGGTCGGCAGGTAAATACCAGTCCTGCATAAATCTGACTCAACCCGTCCACCGGAGCGTTGGATAAAGTCTGATCATCATTGCTTCTCCAGGCCCGGTCTTTAAAACTGCCTGTATACACAGCCTGGATGCCAATAGAACATTTTTCGGAAGTAGCTGCAATGCCCAGGCCAGCACGGTAATTCAGAAATCCGTTGGTGAGCTGTAGTGGTTTGAGGCTGTTCTGAACGGTCGTAGATCCCAGCACCGTGTTAAAATCTACACCCGAATTATCTCTGAAAAAGCGGGCCTGGTATTTCTGATAGCCAATACCAATCAACGGATACAGGGCTACTTTTTTACTCGGAATTACATCGTATCCCAGGTCAGCTGCAACGCCCAGGTAACGGATGGTGCTGCTGCGCTTGTCGCGCTCACCACTCATGCTGGAACCTCCCATGATATTAAACTGAGAAATAAATTGATTTTTTTCTTTAAACCATCCCAGCTGCAGTACACCGGTAGCGTTGCGCAGTTCCTTGTACTGTGGAAAATTGGCAATGCGGCTGTTCAATCCGTCAAATTTTTGAAAACTCGCACCGGCTGCTCTCGACATGTCAGGGAAGTCTTCCATGTTCATGTGGTGTTGTTTCGGAGCGTCCTGGGCGAACCCAGGCAAACAAAGGGTTAACAAGAATACGTACAGGGTGTTTTTCATGATGATTCATTTGTGTTATTTACAATGCTGCGTTCATAAAGTTCAAACACAGGTACAGTAACAGCAGCGTTTTGTAACCGTTGCTGGATGAAAAATCATGTTAAAAAATATCATGCCAAGGTTTTTTGGCTATCAGGCACCTGGCTGCCAGGGGTGTTGCCAGGGGCTGCGATAGCGGCGCCGCAATAACCTGCTGGCTTCTGCATCTCCCGTAAATTCTTTTTTATCGGGATCGTAGTGAAGGGGTCTGCCCAATTGCATCGACAGATTCGCGATGATGCAACTGGCAGTAGAGATATGGCCTTGCTCGATGTCCGACACCGGCCGTCCGCCCTTCTCGATGCAGTCGAGGAAGTTGAGCATATGCCGGCGTGTGGCAGGTGCTGCGTGGATTTCAATATCGGGTTCAGTGATGTCTGCCGGGTATTGGTCTCTTTCGTCAAGATAGTTTTTGTGTACCCTTGCTGTAGATGCGTTGGGCAAGTAATCATACTTGTATGGATCGCCGCAAAGTGTTCCCTTCTCGCCATAAATTTTGACTCCCCAGGGATAGTCAGGATCGGCTGATGTGCCCCAGGTGCGGTGTTGCCAAACGCAGTTGAGGCCGTCAAATTCAAAAACCGCCGTTTGGGTATCGCTGATATTGCTTTTACCCGGGTTGGGCATAAATATTCCCCCGGTTGAACTTATTTTATTGGGCCAGCCCAGTCCTAACATCCAGCGAACGGTATCCAGCATGTGTACGCACATATCACCCATGATGCCGTTTCCATATTCCATAAATGCACGCCAGCTCCGGTGATGTATGCCATCAAACGGACGGAGGGGGGCCGGACCTGTCCACATATCGTAATTGAAATAATCCGGCACCGCCTGCTCCGGCGCGCTTTCATGGCTGCGCATATGGTAATAACAAAATACTTCAGCATGGGCGATTTTTCCGAGCAGACCGGCTTCGATGATATTTTTCTTTGCTTCTATTAAATGGGGGGTGCTACGTCGCTGCATACCTACCTGCACCACGCGGTTGTACTTACGCGCAGCAGCAAGCATGGCTTCACCCTCCAGCACATCGGTACTGATTGGTTTTTGTACGTACACATGCGCACCTGCTTTCAGTGCATCGATTGTTTGCAGCGCGTGCCAGTGATCCGGTGTACCTATTAATACAATATCGGCCTTGCTTTCATTGAGCAACTGCCGGTAGTCGCCATACAATCGGGGTGATTTCGCGTCGGGATTTCGGCGCAGGATAGCCTCGGCGGCTGCATCGAGCTGGTGCTTGTCTACATCGCAAATGGCCACCACATCAACAGGAGCTACCTGCATCAGGCGAAACAAGTCACTCTTTCCATACCAGCCGGTGCCAATAAGTGCGACACGTTTTGCCGGAGGTCTTAGCAGGTGAGACCAACTGCTGCCGGGCAGAAGTCCCAAAGCCAGGGCAGCGGCACTATTTTTTACAAAATCGCGGCGATGAATCGATTTTTGCATGACAGGTTCGTTTTACAGCGTGATTTTAAAGTTAGCGTGTTTTTGAAGACAAAGCCGTGGATCTCAGCGCAAATCAGCATTTAATACATCAATATCCTGTCAATTTTTCGGATTTGTCGCAGGAGATTTTCGACGAATGGAGGGGCTTTTACGAGAATTTCCCCGGGAATTGCTTGCAAATACCTGTCTTATTTGCAAAATTTGTCTGGCCTCGGTGTTATCCTTTAGGCATTCGCCCGAATTGCCTGTAGGAAAAAACGGGGCCAGCAAACGAAACCCTCAAATCTTATGAAACCCCAACTCCCCGCCACAAGTGGCCGGCGACTACCAGCTTTTTTGCGGTCGCTGCTTGTTTTCCCAATAACTTTTCTTTTTTGTGGGCACCGGAACGCTGCTGCCCAATGTGTAGCACCCGAGATGTCGTTTCATAGTCCTGTACTGATCGCCGGAACCGATAATCAAATTGGTGCGGTCTATTTGTTCAGGAATGTCATGACCGGTGTGGATGCGCACATAAAAATAAACGACCTGGTGGGAGGTGCAGTGCTCAATAATATCGATGATAGTACAGGGTCGGGCTATTACGACGCGTTCCAGCCTTTTGTAGATGCACCAGGAAACACTACTTCCTACCTCGAATGGGCCATCACGTTCAAGAAGGCAGGCACCAATACAGATACGGTGTTGTCTTGCTTTGCCATCACCGGTGTAGATGTTGACGCGAATGGCGTAGATCTCCAGGAATTTATTGAAGCGGCTACTCCCGGAAGTTATGCCCTCGATCCGTTTACCACACTGGCGTTTTCATTTGACGGGGTACGCAGTAAAGCAGTTTCGGATATCGGTGTTTTTTTAAGTATTGATACCGCCAACCGGACGGCCATGTTCCAAATGAATTTCAGCAATATTTCTACATTGATTTACCGCAATGGCGCCATTTCAAGTGGCAGCTCGGTAATGACGCGACAAACCTGCATCTACTTTAAATCTTTTTTCAACAACTATACTTTATTACTGCCTGTAAAGCTGCTCAGTTTTTCTGCACAGGCAGTTTCATCGGGGAACCAACTGAACTGGTCGGCCAGCAATGAATCAGGTGTTGCAGGCTACACCATCCAGCGAAGCGCGGATGGCAGGAACTGGCAGGACATGAAAACAATGGCGCCGGGAACTGCAGCAATTAATCGCTACCAGGTAACCGATAATGAAAAAGCAGGGCCCGTATATTACCGGCTTTGCATAACCGCCCGAACGGGTGTGAAGCAATTTTCGAAAATCATCCAGGTTGAAAGAAACCTGGTTAACGGTATTTCGTTTTTGCCGGCCCATTTTGCAGCAAACGGTGTTTCCATACAATTTTCAACCCTGGCGCCCGATAACTATGAATTTTCCCTGTGGACAATGAGTGGCCAGCGTCTCCACAAACTGCAGCAGCCGGTTCATGCGGGTAGTAATTCGGTTGTTCTGGATGCAGGCCCTGGTGCTGCTCCCGGCATGTACCTGCTAACGGTAAAGAATAGCCGCGGAGAACTGATCCACCAGGCAAAACTGTTCAGGAACTAGGATTGGGTGCTGCCTTGCCCCAATGCACCCGCCGGCCGAGGATTAGCCGAACATTCCACCGGTCGGAACTTACGGTGATACCCCTGCCTACGCCAAAGATCACTTCATATTTCGGATCGAGGAAGAGGTCGGCCACTGCATACACCTGGTGCGTTTGCACATTGGTGGGATCCCAGCGAAAAGGTTTGCCAAATGAACCGTAATATTCGATCCCTAATGCATATTTCGGATCAACGAGGTAAGAATATTTGATGTTGGGAGAGAAGGAAAATTCCTGGGTGGCAACAACACCATCAAACGAAGGATTAAGGGAGATATAATTCTTGCCAATGGTTCGATCAAAGATCGGCCGGATTTCATAATCCCAGCTCGTAGTTTGTGTCGTGGGATCTTTTACAAAACCAAATTCTCCTGAGAGACTGGCGCCCCAACTCCATTTCCACTCTTCCGGAGCTTTTACCCTGGGGCGGATATGGCTGCCGATGTACTCGAATTTTCCCTGGTTGATCCGATTGAAAAAGTAAACACCCAGTTCAAAGTCGCGCGTGATCCCGGTGGTAATTTCCAGCGTTTCATGGTCAGGATGGGTGTAACCAATCTTTTGGTTGCGCGGGCCAGAAGGTGAAAGGT
>JAGWTK010000279.1 GCA_028876035.1 Bacteroidota bacterium | reverse complement strand
GGAGAAAACTACGAATGGTACGCGGGAAAATAATGGACGTTTGTCTGAAAAAAAGCCAACACGTCAGCTTTTATACCATCGGGACTTTAAAGCATCCCAGCTGAGCAAATGCCAGCAGCAGGAACATGAGTTCTGGATAAATTAGTCAGAAAAAAGAATAGCATAAAAAAAGCGTCCGCATGGACGCTTTTTTTATAGGTGCATACTGCTTTTTATTTTCCGGCAAAGCTTATTGAAACGATGCCCGCCTGTAATTTTTCTTTTGGTTTGTATACAATGTACACGGTATGCATCTTGCCATCCGCTACTTTTTCAATGGCGATGCGTGCAGCACCACCCTGCTGACCTTTCTGAGAAGCCGGGATACTCCCTGCGCCCAACAATTTACCATCGGCAGCATCCAGGTGAGCTTCGAAAGCAAGCCCTTTTGTATCACCCCGCCACATAGCACTCACCTGTATTATGCCAACGCCGGTGAGGTCGATGTCATCAAGTGCCACCCAGCCGTCTTTCTCCGGCAGCACCATCAGCTTCATTCCGTTAAACGCGAAGGGTACAAAATTCAGGGCTTTTTCCTTGCCGGTGAATTGTAAGGTACTGCTGTGCAACACGAGGGCATTGCTACCTGTGAGCGGCTTGATATTATTTCCTCCCTTGTCGGTATAACTTGCATTAATAACCATGGCAAAACCGGGTCTTGTTTCCGGGGGAGCCGTGATGGCACCGGTTGCGGGAAGCGATTTTTTAACGGCGCCGGTATTGGCCAGTGACAAAATCCAGGTAACGATCTGCCCGGCATCATCCTGTGACAATTTCGGGTGCGCAGCCATGGCTACTTCACCCCAAACACCACTACCGCCTTTGATAATCTTTTGCGATAAGTAGGCCATCGCGCCCGGGTCTTTGCTGTATTTCTCTGCCACTTGTACAAATGCAGGTCCCACCGATTTCTCCGCTTCTTTGTGGCAAGCCTTGCAATCGAGGGATAGCATCAGGCTTTTACCCGTAATGGCGGCACTACCCTGCTGGTGACCCAGGTTGCTGCCTGCTTTATCCGTGCCCTGCTCGTAATTCACGGATACATACAAATTGGCCGGATCAATTTTGGCCGTATCGGATTTGTCTTCTACCGATACCGCGTACTGAACGGGCACGCCTGGCAGGTAGAAAGATTTGTTGCCTCCGGTTTGCACCACGGATACTACGGGCGCCTCGTTACCGGCATACACAGCCACAGCAGCGCTTTTTGCAGCCGCTCCGTGTTCGTCGGTTGCCTCTACCGAAATGGCAAAGTCACCCGCGCTTGTATAGGTATAGCTAAGCTCAGGAACATCGGTTTCTTTTGTAGTACCATTGCCCAGGTCCCATTTGTACTTCACTTTGTCTTTTTCCAGGTCCTTAACATCAGCACTCAGTTTGACCGTGAAAGGCAATACACCCGATGTTTTATCAATTGTAATGGAACTTACCACCGGTGCACGGTTGCCACCGTTAAAATCAATCCGTGCAAGACCGGCATCCGGATTCTTCGAGAACCAACCAGTACCATACTCGAGCAGGTACAAACGGCCATCAGGCCCCACTTCCATATCGATCAATGAATTCACTTTTATAGAGGGGAAGAAGGGCTCCATTTTGTCGAAATCACCATTTGGCTGGAGGGTCACGGCTTTTATCCATCCGCGGATCCAGTCGTATATAATCAGCTTGCCATTGTAATAATCCGGCAACCTGGTCTCTTTTGGATACATATCGGTGTAGTACACAGGGCCAGCCATCGCGTTGCGGCCGCCGGTACCCACCTGCGGGAAATCGGGCGATGCATCGTACGGGTACCAGATGAAGGCGGGTTGCGCCGGTGGCAATTCACGTATGCCGGTGTTGTTGCGGGAATCGTTGATCGGCCTGGCCGGGTCGAAGGCGGCTCCCGATTCACCCGTCGCATAATTGTACGCCCGATAGGGATAGTTGTTGCCAACAAACAAAGGCCAGCCAAAGAAACCAGCTTTGCGGGCCTGGTTTACCTCATCATAACCTCTTGGTCCGCGGGTAGCAAAGCTGTCGGCCTGTGCATCCGGTCCCACTTCTCCCCAATAGAGCCAGCTGTTCTTCTGATCGACTGATATGCGGTAAGGATTGCGATCTCCCATCACGTAAATCTCCGGGCGTGTATTCGGAGTTCCTTTGGGGAAGAGGTTGCCTTCCGGAATTTCATAGGTGCCGTCATCTTTTACCCGGATGCGCATGATCTTACCGCGGAGATCATTGGAATTACCAGAAGATCTTCTTGCATCGTACTGTTCATGCCCGGGTTGATCGTTCAACGGGGCAAAGCCGCTGTTCACATGTTTTTGCCCCTTTTCATCGAACGGTGTAGAATTATCTCCGGCAGAGAAATACAGCAAACCATCGGGACCAAATGCAATCGAACCACCGGTATGGCAGCAGATTTCACGCTGGGATTTCACCTCGAGAATCACTTTTTCCGTCGACTTATCAAGGGTATCATTTTTAAACGTGAAACGGGAAAGACGGTTTACCGAACTGTCAATCGGGCTGTAATACATATATACCCAATTGTTTTTTTCGAAGTGTGGGTCTTTTGCTAATCCAAGCAATCCTTCTTCTGCGTTCACGCCGGGTGTTTTGGTTTTATAGTAGACATCCAGGAACCCAACCTGCTTTACTTTTTTTGTGTCTTTTTTATAGAGCATTACTTCTCCCCTGCGCTGCACGACGAGAATGTCGAAATTGGGAAGGATAGTCATTTCGGTAGGCTCAAAAAACTCTCCTGTCACCAACTGCGTTTTGGAAAAACGATTGTCTTCCGGTGGCAACTGTGTTTTGGCTTTTGAATAATCGAGTTCTTTGTTATCGCCGATGGCATAAAGGATACCGCCGAGAATATGTTTCAGGTAATTGTCCTCGGTATAGGATTCCTTTGTATGACCGAGATTGGTATAAAAGGCACGTCCACCGTCGTAATCGTGGTACCATGCCATCGGGTGATCATCCCCGTTAGCACCGCCATGGTAAGATTTCTCGTCTACCTTCAGCAAAACTTTTACGTCTTTGTTCAATTTCTTGAAACTGTAGAATTCGTCGGTACGTGTCCAGGGATTCGGAAGGTGTTTGGTGGATGCATTCGAAGCATCTACCACGTTGAATACGCCCTGCTGTACGTTGGGAAAGGTATCATGGATACCGGGATGACTAAGGAAATAACCTCCCACCATCCGGCCATACCAGCCCCAGTCGTATTCACAGTCGGCTGCTGCATGGATGCCCATGTATCCGCCGCCCGCCTGGATATAGCGTTCAAAAGCAGCTTCCTGCTGGCTGTTCAAAACATCCCCGGTTGTACTCAGGAAAATAACCGCAGCGTACTTTTTCAAACTGTCTTCTTCGAAGTACCCCGCATCGGTGGTGGTATCTACATCAAATCCATTGGCAGCTCCCAGTTTGCTGATAGCAATATTACCATCCGCGATTGATTCGTGATGGTAGCCTGCGGTTTTGCTGAATACCAGCACCCGCGGCTTACCGGAACGCCCGTTGTTGCAAGAAAAAAACAGGCAGCTCAAAACAAGCACTGCCAGGCCTAAGCCGTACCTAACTGTATATCTCATATTGGCAAAAATTGACAAGGATTAGCGATGATCGCGCACGTTAACAATGTTGTTACAGCACGGCACTGTCAAATATACTTGTTGAAAGCTATTTTAATAAAGATTTATACGAACGGCTGAACAAGCCGGCCTTATTATTGGTTAGCTAAAAGTTTAAACAATCGTTTAATTTTTTTATCTTTGCAGGGTCTTCCCTGCGTGAAGTCAATCTATTACTATGTACGATATCTGTGGAGTAGGTCATATAACGCTCGATAAAGTAGTCACACCCGGGTCTGTCAATTTCATGCCTGGTGGCACTTCTTTTTATTTCTCGAATGCCGTTCGGCAGATGCCCCTGCGTTACTTGCTGGTAACTGCATTGGGGGAGACAGAAATGCCGAGGGTGTCTGCACTCCGTGGCCTGGGTATTGAAGTACAGGCTTACCCGAGCAGGTATTCGGTTTATTTCGAAAATATTTATGGAGAGAATCCCGATCACCGCACCCAGCGTGTGCTCCGGAAAGCGGACCCGTTCCGGTATGAACAGGTGGCTGAGATTGACGCGGCCATTTTTCACCTTGGTCCACTGCTTGCAGATGATATGTCGGTCGACTTTATCCGGCAATTGGCCAACCGCTCGAAAGTTTCACTGGATGTACAGGGCTTTTTGCGCACGGTTGAGCATAAAAATGTGAAGTTGATCGACTGGAAAGACAAGCGCGAAACGCTGGAACATATTTCGATTTTGAAAGCGAACGACCAGGAAATGGAAGTGATCACCGGCTGCAGCGAGGTGCGTGAAGGCGCTACTCTCCTGGCGGAATGGGGTGTAGAAGAAGTGGTTATTACGCTGGGCAGTCGAGGTTCGGTCATTTATACAAACGGTCAATTCTACGATATCCCTGTATTTATTCCCCGTCAGTTAAAGGACACCACCGGTTGCGGCGATACCTATATGGCCGGATACCTCTCTCAAAGAAGCCTGGGCAAAACGCCTTCCGAAGCCGGCGAATTCGCTTCCGCTATGGCAGCATTGAAAATCGAAAGTCATGGTCCGTTTACGGGTAATGAGAAAGACGTGACAAAGTTTATCGGGCAGCGGGAGAAAGTGCTGCATGCTATTTAGTTCAAGGTTCGGGGTTTGTCGTTCTTCGTTCTTTCTGTGCAGCAACAGGCTTTTTTGCAGGATCGCCTTTTTCGGTGGTTTAAGGTCTAACGTTTAAAGTTCTTTTAGTGCTCCACCCGGCGTTCTTTTGCGGATCCTTCCTTTCGGAAGTTTAACGATTAAAATCTAAAGTATAAGGTTCTTCTTGTGTCGCATCCTGCGTGCTTTTGCGGCTCACTGTGTTCTCAATTGAAACAGTGATGCTTCTGTATTCATCCAGATTATCCTTTTTACCACGGACGTTCGGCTTGTCCAATTAGCACATTTATCACATTTGTCATATCAGCACATTAAAAAAACGGCCAACTTTCGTCAGCCGCTTTTTCTTTTTAAGATGGAATTTATTTAATACCCCGGGTTCTGTTTCAGATAGCCCGGCAGGTTGGATGCGCCGTCGATAGCCGTTTGCGGAATCGGGAATATCCTTTTGTTTTTATCGGTACTGCTCTTCTCCGTCCATGTACCTTCATATTTTCCGAAACGAATCATATCGGTGCGGCGATTCATCTCCCAATACAATTCGAATCCTCTTTCACGGAACAGGATATCGAGATCCATGCTGGTGAGTGCTGAAGGTTTAACGGCATAAGCAGTGCGTGACATGCGCACGGCGTTTACATCTGTCAATGCCGCAGCAGCGTCGTTCGACTTACGCAGTTTGGCTTCTGCACGCATCAGGTAAATGTCGGCAAGACGAATGATAGAAATATCTGCCTGTCCGAAATTCCGGCCGCTGCTCGAAGCACGGCTGAACTCATATTTCTCCACGCGATAACCCGTGGAATAGTTACTTCCCGCGGTAGTAAAGTCGATAAACTCTGTAAAGTTCACAGGCAGGTTGGGATTGCTGCGGGAAGCGTTGAAAAGCTTGCCTACTTTGTAATTGCCATTCGGACATTTCACGAATGCGCCATTAACACGAATCAGTCCATATTGCTGACCACGCAAAATACCGCGATCG
>JAGWTK010000278.1 GCA_028876035.1 Bacteroidota bacterium | reverse complement strand
AGGTATTTCACCAAGCTTATACCGGCGAAAGAGCTGCAGCAATGCCGGAGAAAAAATACGGGGTAACTCGTGGATGTAATGTTGAAAGGCTTTGCGCACTTCTTCGCCATGATGTGCAAGGAGCGGTTCTTCAGGACCAGGAAATCCCAGTTTGCTGTGACGATTATGGATACCAGGTGGCAAAATGTCTTTCAGTGCCGATCGCAATACAGCTTTCGTGGCCCCCTTCCGGATAATAAACTGGTCTGGTAAGCTCGTTGTAAATTCTACCAGGCGATGATCGAGAAAGGGTAATCTTGATTCAATAGAGTGCATCATGGAATGCCGATCTTCTGCATGCAGTTGATGGGGCAGGCTGTACCGGGTGAGTGCGGCTTCCGAAAGCTGACGGAGACTGTCATAATCATTCAGCCGGGTTTCATTCTGGTTTTTGTCTTTTTGTTGCGCAATCCAGCCGGGATGAAAAACAGCATTTGCAAAATTGCGGCCGCGCTCTTCAACTCTTTTACGTAAATAGGGCAGGCCTGTTCCAAAAAGAATAAAGGAGCGCAATGCCTGTGCAAATGGTTGGTTTTGCTTCCTGGATGCATCCGCGATGGCGCGCAGGAGACCGGGCAGATTTTTTTTGCGGAGCAGGAGGTTAAGCCTTAGCATCATAAACTCATTGTAACCGCCCAGGTATTCGTCGGCCCCCTGGCCACTCATCATTATTCTGATATCTCTGGCTGCTGCAAGCTCAAACACTTTGTATTCTGAAAAGAAGCTACCACTCAGAACAGGTTGGTCCTGGTGGTACACCATTTTTTGAAGGAGTCCGCTTCCCAGCATATCCTGTACTGCGGGGTAATGCTTATAGTTGTTGACATCGTAAAATGCCGCCGCTTCGTTGATATAATCTATTTCATTGCTGGCATGCTGGGTATAGCAGGTAGAAAAAGTATCGACTGGCGTACCTGTGGCACTCAACATTCCCACTATGGACGTGCTGTCGAGTCCACCCGACAAACATGCACCCAGCGGATCACGTGTGCGCCCATGCTCCAGAATGCTGTCCGTAAAACGTTCGCGGAAAATGGAGGCCGCTTCGGGGAAGCTCATCTGCACCTGCGGTTCAGGTGCAGGCTGATACCATTGCCTCACTGAATACTTGTGCTGCAAAAGGTCGTATAGCAAATGATGGCCTGCGGGAAGAAAATGAACATCCTCAAAGAAAGATTCAGACGTTTGGTCGATCCTGCCGTGATAGAGGAAGTTGAAGGCAATTTTTTCATTAATGGAAGGTGAAAAAGAGTCGAAGGCGAGTAATTGTTTTATTTCTGAACCAACGATAAAATGCTTTCCCCGCCTGGAATAGAAAAGTGGTTTAATCCCAAACCGATCACGGCTGCAGAATACCCTTCGGCGTTGCTTATCGTATAGTGCGAACGCCCACATGCCATTGAAGTGTTCAACACACTCGATCCCCCAATAATCGTACGCAGCGAGCACTACTTCGGTGTCGGCATCCGACTGAAATTGATAGCCATGTTTGATGAGCACTGCCCGGAGGGAACGGAAATTATAGATCTCACCGTTAAAAACCAGAACGGAACCAAAACCGTGCATGGGTTGACGTCCCAGATCACTATGGTCTGTGATGCGCAGCATGCGATGTCCCATCCCAATATAATCATCAACGAAAAACCCGTCGCCGTCCGGTCCGCGGTGCGCGATTAATGCATTCATACGTCGAAGCGCCATCTCATCCACCCGGGGATCATGGGAATCAATGAGAAGGCTAATTCCGCACATAGCTACAGTTAGAGGTGGAAAATCAGGGTCGTTAACGAATGTTAATGACAAATATAAGTATTAACCACCTAAACGACTAATCGTTTACACCTAGTAAACTACCCATCATTATTGACTTTGATCAAGTTTGAACAGAAAATGTTCACCGGGGCAAGCTGCCTATTTTTTTTGCAGCCCTTCAATTAGAATGGAGATCATGTTCTCTTCGAGGATTTCACCGGAGATTTTTTGTTTGCTCCGATGCCAGCTTTCAATGCCACTAACAGCATGCAGCATAATCAATACGGCGGTAGGCGCATCAATTTTTTTGATTTCGTTTTTGCGGATGCCCTCTTCAATGATGGAGGCGATGCGCTGCCGGTATACACGGCGCTGGTTGCGAATGTTTGAAAGATAGGGATCGGTAAGGTGTTTCCATTCCCGGTCGCTTACATATACTTCTTCGTAATGATTGAGCATTTGCCGGATGTGGAAGCGGAGAATGGCTTCAATTTTTTTGATCGCGGGGCTGTCTTCTGCTTCGATCTTATCGATATTGCTGATAAACTGGTTGGCTACCTTAAAGCAAAGTTCCTGCAGGATCTCTGCTTTTGAACTAATATGGTTGTAGAGGCTGGCAGCTTCTACGCCAACCTGCTCTGCCAGATCGCGCATGGAGGTGGCCGCAAATCCACGTTCCCGGAACAAACGCGCAGCTGTATCTACGATTGTTTCCTTGCGGGTACTGTTTTTGCGCTGCCTTATTTTGGCCATAGTAAACCTTTAAAGCTGCAAAATTAGTGTTTAACGGTAACAAATGTTAGTTCTACACTTATCCGCTCCTTTCGTTTTCGCCGGATTTGCATGGTGCAGCAAGTAAAAAAACGTAGGTTTGCGCCGGTTTAAAATTCTTCAACCGTTGCCGGCGGATCCGGTCCACCAAAACTCATATTATGTCGCTCATTGCAGTAGGAACCATGGCGTTCGATGCCATTGAAACACCGTTTGGAAAGACCGACCGGATTGTCGGAGGCTCCGCTACCTATGTTGCTTACGCTTCCAGTTATTTTGTGCAACCGGTACACCAGGTTTCTATTGTAGGCAACGATTTTCCCGCTGAGGAAATGAACGAACTGCGCAGCCGGGGCGTGCAACTGGAAGGCGTGGAAGTGGTTCCCGATAAAAAGTCTTTCTTCTGGAGCGGCAAATACCATCTCGATATGAATAGCCGGGACACATTGGTGACCGACCTGAATGTGCTCGCCGATTTCAATCCCCGCATACCCGACAGCTACCAGGGTGCCGCATTCCTGATGCTCGGTAACCTCGATCCCGTGATCCAAAAGCAGGTGATCGGGCAACTCAATCCGAGACCTAAGCTCATCGTGATGGACACCATGAATTTTTGGATGGACATTAAAATGCCGCAGTTGCTGGAGACGCTCAGGCTAACCGATGTATTGCTGGTGAATGATAGTGAAGCCAGACAACTGAGCGGGGAATTCTCCATCGTAAAAGCCGCCCGCAAAATATTGACCATGGGTCCCAAATACCTTATTATCAAAAAAGGGGAACACGGTGCCCTGCTCTTCCACGAAAAACAGGTATTCTTCGCACCTGCCTTACCACTTGAAGAAGTGTTCGATCCAACGGGTGCAGGCGATACGTTTGCCGGGGGCTTTATAGGCTACCTGGCCAAGACCAACGATATTTCGTTTAACAATATGAAAACGGCCATCATTGTAGGTTCTGCCATGGCGTCGTTCTGCGTGGAGAAATTTGGTCCGGAACGCCTGAAAGATGTTTCAAAAGGTGAAATCGACGGACGAATACAGGAGTTCGTTGACCTCGTAAGCTTTGATATCGAGCTGAGCTAACCAGTGATTGTTAGAACTTGCGGGCAAGTGTAACCGCAAATTTATACCGGCGTGTTTTTCCCTGCAGGTTGAATACATCGCAAATAACAAGGTAGACACCGATGGCCAGCGGCTGTTGTTGTTCGGACAGTCCGTCCCACCTGAACATTCCATCCCTGCCGCAAAGTGCATTGTGTGTAAGGTAGCGCACCGGTTTACCAGACAGATCAAAGATGCTGATGTTGCAAACATAGCCCGGCTCCGAAAAGCGATACGCAATCGTTAAGTAGTCAGCATTGCCGTCATTATCCGGCGAAACAATCCTGGGATAAACAGTCATGGCTCCCTCGTTCAATCCATCTGCTGTGTATTGCGAATTTTGATAGCCCGGTGTTCCAAACCCGGCGGTTTCTGCCGCGGAGTGCCAGTTGGAAGCAAGTTGTGCAGGTTTGTTGTAATCAATCCGCTCCAGTGCAACGCCTTCCTTTTCTGTAAGCAGTGGAAACTGCCAGTGTGCATCGTAGTTCAGTTCATCAATTATTTTGTTGTTGATGTTAAGTAATACCAGGCTTCCTCTGTCATCGGGCATTGAAGGCATATTGCGCAATGGCAGGATCGCTTCCGGAAATTTCACCAGGTATTGTCGTTGCAGTGCAGAAGGATTTTCACAGAACACGCGGTAATCACCGGGGAAGAGGAGCCGGTCGATCGTGCTTACCTGTATCGCAGCGGTAAGATTGCCCTGTCCATTTCGGGTGCTTACCCAAACATCTTTCAGGTTTATGACAGCGGTACTCCTGTTGTAGATTTCGAAATAGTCAAACCCATCCGGTTTGGGATTGAACATTACTTCGTTGATGACAACTTGTGCTGCTGCCGGTAATCGCGTTCGGCTACATTTTGCAGCGGAAGCGTTTACGATGGTATTGCCTGCGCAGTCGGTTATGTTTTTTGTTGTAATGGTATATATCTGATCATTTTGTACCAGAGCTGAAAGCGTTAACAGCACTAGGTCGAAGAAAGGCGGAATCACCTGTGCCTGCTGAACGGTTAAACCGGGCACATCGTAGGCTGCTGTCTGCGCCGCTGTGTTGCTGTCGAGCCCTTCGCTAAACCGCAAAAAAATATGCAGGCTGTCGGGGACCCATGCATCAAGCAAGGCTGGCGCATCAGTGTCGGGGTTGTTACCGTCGGTTGCATTTATCTTACCCGGACTGCCACCCCTCGGGTCGGTACTGGCCGTCCAGTTGGAAGCCCCACTGCAGGGATTGTGCACATCAATCATCTCCAGTGACCATCCTCCGCTGTTCTTTGCGGGGTTATGGTACCAGTCTGCACTGTAAGCAACTGCGTGCACCGTCTTTCCATTGGAAGCGCGCAGAACTAGTTCCTTTCCATCATTGTTCAGAGAAGGGAAATTGGGCAATGCAATGGCCTGGCCGAATGCGCTCAACAATGGCAGGGCGCTCGTTGAACAAAGGATCACCGTGCTGTCGGGCGACAGTAAGAAGCTGTTTCGGACGGTAGCAAAGCCATTGTTATCGCCCAGTTGCCATCCACGGAGGTCAATGGTAGTTTTTGAGGTATTGCGAAGTTCCACATATTCTGCATTGGGAAGTGCTACAGGCGGGTCAGGGTCGGCCATGATCTCATCGATTACTACCGAATAAGCTGGTGCGGGTTGTGCGCGCAGGAGCGTTGTAATCAATACCAGAACGATTGTTAGTTTTGTTCGCATAGGCCATGCTTGTTCCCCAAATTAGCCGGCATATGTGCGGGCTCCGCTGTTTTTTCCGCTGAATTTTTTTGTTTAATAAACATGGAGTGTTACTTTTGGCCCCGAAATGAAACAGACCAGTAAGTTTACAAAACGTATTAAGAAACATTCCGCGGGCGGGAGGTGAATAATCGTTTTGTAACTACACAAGCATATTCAGGTCCCGCTCAACAGCGGGGCTTTTTTTTTGTCACCTAAAAATCAAAACAGCAAAACCGGTTAGCACCAGCCGGTCAGCAAAACAAGCATTATGAAACAGCTAAAAGTTGCAGTGGTAGGCGCTACCGGCCTGGTAGGCACCAAAATGTTACAAGTATTGGCCGAAAGAAATTTCC
>JAGWTK010000277.1 GCA_028876035.1 Bacteroidota bacterium | reverse complement strand
ACCGCAAAGTACCCGTAAACAGGGAAGATATAGGTGCGACTGCCCTGAGCGTTGAGCCGGAGATGGAGCATGTTTTTATTGCTTGTCCGGACTATATCACCAACCCCGACGAATTTGAGCGCAAGCTTTTCGTGTTGCGCAATTATGCCAGTCATACCATCAACAACTCCGTTCGTAAGGACAATATTGGTTTCTACCTTGCCTCTTTGTCTTACAAAACCGTTGTCTATAAAGGACAACTCACGAGCATGCAGGTCCGCCGGTATTTCCCTGACCTGAACAATAAGCGGGTGGTATCTGCTTTCGGCCTGGTTCACTCCAGGTTTGCTACCAATACCTTCCCGTCCTGGAAACTGGCGCAGCCATTCCGATACATCGCTCACAATGGCGAGATTAATACACTCCAGGGCAACTTGAACTGGTTGAAATCCAGTGAGCACGCGTTTTCATCTGCTAATTTTACGAAGGAAGAGATGGAAATGATTCTGCCCATAGTTACCGGAGGTCAGTCAGACTCGGCCTGCCTGGATAATATGATTGAATTGCTCCTGCTTACCGGGCGGAGCCTGCCCCATGTAATGATGATGCTGATCCCGGAAGCCTGGGATGGCAACGAACACATGGACCCCATCAAAAAGGCATTTTACGAATACCATGCTTCGATTATGGAGCCATGGGACGGTCCTGCTTCTATTTCATTTACCGATGGCAAGTTGATCGGCGCTACGCTCGACCGCAATGGTCTGCGGCCCTCCCGTTACTGCGTAACCAACGATGACCGGGTAATCATGGCTTCCGAAGCAGGCGTACTCGCAATCGATCAGAAAACCGTGATTGAAAAAGGTCGTTTGCAGCCCGGGAAGATGTTTGTGGTGGACATGGAGCAGGGACGTATTATCAGCGATGATGAACTGAAAGCAAAAATTTGTTCCCAGAAGCCATACGGCGACTGGCTGAATCAATATAAAATCCGCCTTGAAGAGCTGGATGAGCCAAGGGTTGCATTTACGCACTTATCGGACACATCTATCGGCCGCTATCAAAAAGCGTTTGGGTATACCAGTGAGGACATTGAAACTGTGATTAAGCCGATGGCGCTTGATGGAAAAGAACCCATCGGTTCAATGGGTACCGATACCCCGCTGGCGGTACTGAGCGATCAGCCGCAGCATATCAGCAGCTATTTCAAACAGCTTTTTGCGCAGGTGACCAATCCTCCGATCGATCCGATCAGGGAAAGAATGGTGATGAGTCTTGCTGCCTTCGTGGGGAACAACGGGAACCTGCTCGATGAGGATCCGAAGCACTGCCACACCGTTGCGTTAAAGCATCCGATCCTCACCAGTACCGAACTGGAGAAACTGAGGAGTATCGATACCGGTATTTTCCAGGCAAAAACACTGCAAACGTATTTTAGGGCAGATGGTAAGCCGGGATCACTGAAAGCAGGCCTCGACCGGCTTTGTCGCTATGCTGAAGATGCCGTGCACGACGGATTTGAAGTGCTGATTCTTTGTGATCGCGCAGTAGATTCCGACCACGTTGCGATACCTTCTTTGCTCGCAGCAGCAGCCGTGCACCACTACCTTATCCGGAAAGGATTGCGCGGACAGGTTGGCATCGTGGTAGAAGCAGGAGACGTATGGGAAGTGCATCATTTTGCCTGTTTGCTGGCATTTGGCGTCACCGCCATCAATCCTTACCTCGCATTGGCCACCATCCGCAATATGAAAGCGCGGAATGAAATCGAAACAAGCCTCAGCTGGGAAGAGCTGAGAAAAAACTATATAAAGTCCATCAATGATGGCCTGTTAAAAGTTTTCTCCAAGATGGGCATTTCGACCCTGCAGTCTTACCAGGGCGCACAGATTTTTGAAATTCTTGGTCTGAATAAAGATGTAGTCAATACCTATTTCACCGGTGCCACTTCCCGTATTGAAGGGGTAGGACTGGACGAACTGGCAAAAGAGGCATTGGCCAAGCATTACTTTGCATTCAGCAAGAAAAATGTCCCGGTCGATCGCTTGCCGGTAGGTGGTGTTTACCAGTGGAAACGCAAGGGTGAATACCATTTGTTCAATCCGCAGACGATTCATTTGCTGCAGTACTCCACGCGGATGAATGATTACAATACATTCAAGAAATATTCAAAGGCGGTAAACGACCAGTCAGAAAAAGCGGTTACGCTTCGCAGTTTGTTCCAGTTCAAACGCACCAGGCCTTCCATTCCGTTATCGGAGGTGGAGCCAGCAGAAAACATCTATCAGCGTTTTGCAACCGGTGCGATGAGCTTTGGTTCCATTTCCTGGGAAGCACATACCACCCTGGCGATTGCCATGAATCGTTTGGGAGGTAAGAGCAACACCGGTGAGGGTGGAGAAGATGAACGTCGTTATGAGCCCATGGCCAACGGCGATTCAATGCGCAGCGCGATCAAGCAGGTGGCAAGCGCGAGGTTCGGGGTGACCAGTCTTTACCTCACGGAAGCTGATGAACTGCAGATTAAAATGGCACAGGGGGCTAAGCCGGGTGAGGGCGGGCAATTGCCAGGGCATAAGGTAGATGAATGGATCGGTAAAACAAGGCATTCTACTCCGGGCGTAGGGTTGATTTCACCACCGCCGCACCACGATATCTATTCTATTGAAGATTTGGCCCAGCTGATTTTTGATTTGAAAAATGCCAACCGTGCAGCACGCATCAATGTAAAGCTGGTGTCGAAGGCGGGAGTAGGTACGATTGCTACCGGCGTTGCCAAAGCCAAGGCCGATGTTATCCTGATTGCGGGATACGATGGTGGTACCGGCGCTTCCCCCATCAGCTCCATCAAACATGCAGGATTGCCATGGGAACTCGGACTCGCCGAAACACATCAAACCCTCGTAAAGAATAAACTGCGCAGCAGGGTAGTGGTACAGGCCGACGGGCAGATGAAGACCGGTCGCGATATCGCTGTTGCCGCTTTGCTCGGCGCCGAAGAATGGGGTGTTGCTACGGCAGCATTGGTAGTGGAAGGTTGTATTATGATGCGCAAATGCCATCTGAACACTTGTCCGGTTGGCGTAGCCACCCAGGATCCTGAGCTGCGTAAGCGTTTTACGGGAAATGCCGACCACGTGGTGAATTTCTTCCGGTTCATTGTTCAGGAACTGCGCGAAATCATGGCCGAACTGGGCTTCCGCACCGTGAATGAAATGGTCGGACAAACAGATTGCCTGGAAATGCGGGAAAATATCAACCACTGGAAATACAGCAAACTGGATTTGTCACCAATTCTGTATAAAGAGCCCGCTTCTGCTTATACAGGCATATACAACCAGGAGAAACAGGATCACGGCCTTGACCAGGTACTTGACTGGAAATTGCTGGCGGCAGCTCAGCCAGCAATAGAACGCGGCGAAAAAGTAACAGCCTCCTTCCCGATTGAGAATACCGATCGCACCGCCGGAACCATCCTGTCGAATGAAATAACGAAGAAATACAAAGGGGCCGGACTGCCGGATGATACCATTCATTTTAGCTTCCGCGGCACTGCCGGGCAGAGTTTCGGTGCATTCAATACCCGCGGTGTCACCCTGGAACTGGAAGGCGATGCGAATGATTATTTCGGAAAAGGATTGAGCGGTGCGCGACTGATCATTTATCCACCCAGGGAAGCCAGCTTTATACCAGAGAACAACAGTATCATCGGTAACGTGGCATTCTATGGTGCCACTTCAGGAGAAGCATTTATCCGCGGAAAAGCAGGGGAACGATTCGGCGTACGCAACTCGGGTGCGCATGTAGTGGTAGAAGGCGTGGGCGACCATGGCTGCGAATACATGACCGGCGGAAAAGTGGTAATACTTGGCGGCACGGGCAGAAACTTTGCGGCAGGCATGAGCGGCGGTATCGCGTATATCTATGACGTGAGCGCCCGTTTTTCGGCTAACTGTAACCGTGAGATGGTGGACCTTGATCCGCTGGATGAAGAGGATGCAGTGTGGTTGCAGGATATGATCGCACGTCATTATTCCTGCACGGGAAGTACAGTCGCGAAATTTGTGCTGGATGACTTTGAAAACCAACAGCGCAATTTCGTGAAAGTGTTCCCCCGTGATTACAAAAAAGTACTCAGCGACAAGAAAAAACAAAAAGTAGAAGCCGGGAAATAGGCGGCAATTGCAGACTTATCAATAAAAATTATCGCAAGCAATGGGAAAACCAACGGGTTTTTTAGAGTTTACAAGGGAGCTGCCCGCTAAGAAGCCGGTGCAGGAGCGACTCCAGCATTACCATGAATTTGTCAATAGGTTCAGTGACGAAAAACTCAACCAGCAATCGGCGCGTTGCATGAATTGCGGTGTACCCTTCTGTCATAGTGGTTGTCCGCTGGGCAATGTTATACCGGAATTCAATGATGCGGTATATAAGAAGGACTGGCAGGATGCCTATGATATCCTTAGCTCAACGAATAATTTTCCTGAGTTTACCGGCAGAATTTGTCCGGCTCCCTGCGAGAGCGCTTGTGTGCTCGGCATCAACCAGCCGCCCGTAGCGATCGAAGAAATTGAAAAGCATATCATTGAAATAGCGTTTGACAAAGGCTTTGTAAAGGCCAGAAAGCCAAATCTCCGATCAGGAAAAAAAGTAGCCGTGATTGGTTCCGGTCCGGCAGGATTGGCGGCTGCGGCACAGTTAAATTATGCCGGTCACCAGGTAACCGTGTATGAGCGCGACGATGCGCCTGGTGGTCTGCTGCGCTATGGGATACCCGATTTTAAACTGGAGAAATGGGTCATCGACCGGCGTATACGACTGATGGAAGAAGAGGGCGTCGTTTTTATATGTAATGCCAATGTGGGCGTGAATGTGAGCATCAATGACCTGCTGCGCGAGAATCATGCTATCGTATTATCCGGAGGGTCCACCATTCCCCGTGATTTGAATATCCCAGGGCGTGACCTGAAGGGCGTGTATTTCGCAATGCAGTTTCTGAAACAACAAAACAAGCGCAATGCGGGCCGCGATCCATTTGCCAATGCCAGCATTGAAAGCAACATATTTCCTGAGGAACTTATCGCAGCAGGCAAGAACGTTGTAGTGATTGGGGGAGGAGATACCGGCAGCGACTGCGTGGGTACTTCGAATCGCCATGGTGCTGCGACTGTTACCCAGTTTGAGTTGTTGCCAAAACCACCGGAAGGCCGTACGGCTTATATGCCCTGGCCTACTTACCCTATGACTTTGAAAACCTCCAGTTCGCACGAGGAAGGTGCCAACAGAAAATGGGCTGTTGCAACGAAGGCATTCCTTGGCGACGACCAGGGAAGACTGCGCGCCCTGCAGATTGTAGATCTCGAGTGGAAGACCGGCGATGATGGCAGAGCGAGTCAGTTTACGGAGGTTCCGGGCAGTGTTCGGGAAATACCCTGCGAACTGGCCTTGCTGGCCATGGGATTTCTGCACCCTCAGCGTGAAGGTGTGCTGGCAGAGCTGGATGTAGAACTGGATGAACGTGGCAACGTAAAAGCCTCCGAGAAAGCCTATCAAACGAATATTCAAAAGGTATTTACAGCCGGTGATATGCGCAGGGGACAGAGCCTGGTTGTTTGGGCGATTAGTGAAGGGAGGGAGTGCGCCCGTAAGGTGGATGAGTTTTTAAACGGCGGGAGCTCTACTTTAGAGAGCCGGGATATTAATTTGTTAACGACTTTATAGTCAGTCAGTTATTCTTCATGTTTCGATAAGCCGCAATTTG
>JAGWTK010000276.1 GCA_028876035.1 Bacteroidota bacterium | reverse complement strand
GTACTCGTGGCTAATCTGTTGCTGGTATTGATTGATATCGATCAAGCTGAAATACGCAAGGGAAACGGTTCTTTCCAGCGGGTCGCGATCGGGGTGACTGAAAGCATACAACTGTTCCATATACACATTTTCCAACCCGGTGAGTTGTTTCAATACCCTGAATGCGGCGGTTTCCGAACTCTCGTCGGCCTGCACAAACCCACCCATCAAACTCCATTTTCCCATTTCGGGCTCAAATGACCGGCGTATGAGTAAAAGTTTTAATTCCTGGCCATCGTAACCAAAGATGATACAGTCTACGGCTACCAGCATGCGTTTCTGCCTCGAATAGCGAATCATGAGAAAGGGAAGCGTTTTAGGGTGAATGAAGCTCGTATCGATAAAAATAGTGATTGTCGCGGAAATTCCCGGCACCGTGTTTTCTGCGAAAACTACGCGGATGAATTCGGTTAAGGATACCTGTTATATGCTGCCAGCCAATTGTTAACAGAATTGTTGAACCAGACGCTTCCGTCGTTTGAACACCGGTTACAGGGCTCCTCATTCAAAAAATGGTTTTTGCCGACCACAATACAGCGTTTTTACTAACTGATTTTAGATTTTTTTCGAAGATTGATAAGTATAGTTTATATGTTACTCGTTGTTATTCAGTATATAATGATTAAAAGCTTATAAATGCAGGGTAGTTGTCATTCGAGGCAACGAAAATTTTGGGAAGGTTTATTAAGTTTAATCACTTTTTAATTATATGACTGAACAACTCACCCTTCATCAAATGACTGAACCCGAACTGCTCCGTCAAATTGGCCTTCGTATCCGGGAATTAAGGCAGCAGAAGAACATTTCACAAAATGATTTAGCGGTTCAATGTGATATTCAAAAAGCAAGTATGTCGCGCATTGAGGCCGGAAAAACGAATATCACGATGCGTACATTACACAAGATCTTAATGGCACTGGAGGCTGATATCCGGGAATTTTTCAGGTTCTAACGGCCTTATACACACGAAATTAAAAGGGAGCACGGCTGTTCGTGCTCCCTTTTTAGTTTTTTTATAGTAAGGCTATTTGGCTTTTGATACGGTAAATACTCTTGATAAGTTGAAGCCAAACCGGATCTCTCCTTTGCCCCATTTTCCGGTGGTGTTCGTAATAAATGCTTTTTCATTCATACCCGTCGCATTTGAAAAATGCAGCTGGAAAACGTGGCCCCCGGTTTCGATATCAAATCCAATGGACAATGGATCCTGGTACACCGTTTTGTCGAGCCCGGTAATGATATAATGGTAGTCGGCCACAAAGGCTGTCCGCTTCGAAATCTTGAACCTCGTCCCGATTCCCAGTGCATACACATCGTTTTTCTCCGCCGCATACTGCACCAGGTTCCTGTGTACGAATGTGGGAGATACCTGCAGGCTGAAGCGCTCGTTGAACTTGCGCCCGATAATGAGTTCATTGTAAAATGACATCCGGCTTGTAAAGAAGTTTTTACGGGTCGGGTCGGCCCAAGGTAAACTGCTGAGCGTGCCCCCTGTTACAATCACTACAGAAAATGGCCAGGGCCAGGTACCGCCTTCAGACTGCCAGATGGGTCTGAATTTGATAAATCCATCCCATTCCTTTCCTACATTGCTTCTGCCAAATCCAACGGTCAGGCTTTTCAGTACACCATAGTCGAATCCAAACCGCATATTTGCCTGGTCCAGCCCAAACAGGTTGTTAAGTCCCGTATTTACAGCGCCAAAGCGGTGCAGAATTCTTACATCCAGCACTCCTTTCCCGATAAACTCCATTGAATGGCCGTTGATAACCCGGGTGGATTTAAAGGCATTGCTGATATATTCTTTTTTCTTTTCATCTTTCTTCTCTACCAGCGATAGCAAATCGCCCTGTGCATAAAGGCCGGACAATGCGAACGAGAACAATAGGACGAGAAAGGGGCTCTTTTTCATAATCATCGGATTTTACTTTAACAAAGCGTAACTACAATAGACGGCGATCTTGGCAGTTTTTGAGATCTTGTCTTTCACGAGTCCGGGTATCGCAATCTTATAGTCTTCCAGCGTCACCGGGAAGCTGGCGGAAGAGGTAACGGTTTCGTCGTTGAGCACTTTAATGGTGCCCGTTGTTTCAATTTCCTTTGAAACACCGTGTATATCCAGTGTGCCTTTCACTGTTATGGGATATTCGCCCGTCTTTTTAAAATTCACTTTCTCGATGTTCATAATTTTTCCCTTGAAAACACTCTTGGGGAATTTATCGCTCTCCATGTAGTTTTCATTGAAATGCTCCTGCATGAGGGCACTTTTGAATTCAAAGCCTTTTACAAGAAGGGCGAATTCAATCTGACCGGTTCCGGCATCGAAAACACTGGTAGCCGATTTATTGGTGCCATCGATATCTTCCAGCGCCGTACCTGCCTGGAAGGAAATGTTTCCGGTCTTGGTAAAATAACGTACCTGTGCACCTGCCAGTTGAACAGACAGGAGTGTGAGCATACAGAATAGGATCTTTTTCATGTAGTGTGTAGTTTGGTGAAGGATATTATTGGATGATGCTGCATTTATTAAGAACCACGTCCATTAGTTTTCCGGTACACTGGCCTTTAATCGTAACCAGCTGGCCCTGTTTTACCGCTGCCAGTGAAGGCGTTTCTTCTTTGTAGAAGCTGCAGGTAACCGCAGAGAGCATATCGCCACTATCAAGGAAAACGGTTGCCTGGCCGCTGCTGTCTGTTTTGATGCCGGTAACCTTTCCGCTGACCCCAAGGACATGATCAACGAATTTTTTATTGGCGGCGGCTTCGTCTGCATTGAATGCTGCTACCAGTTCTGCGGCTCCAATGCTGAATTCAGCTTTTTCTTTTCTCACATCGGCTGGTTTCTTTTTATACAGGTAGAAACCATAGCCGGCACAGGCCAGCGCAATCAGCAGTAATGCAAGCATGTTTCTTTTCGCCTTTTTCATGACATTAGTTGTTAGGTGTTCCGGAATTTATCCAGCAGGTGAGTGCTGCAATTTCAGTGGTTGTTAGTGGCGCGGAAGGAGGCATTGTTTTATCTACGAGGGCACGCTGGTTGATGCGCGCCGACATCCCTGCAATTTGTGTATACGTTTCCAGCACCGTTCCGCCGGCACTCCCTGCTGCATCGTGACAGCCGGCTGTGGCGCATTTGCTTTTAATTACCGGTGCTATATCGGTACTGAATTTTGCACTCACCGTTGTGCAATCAACTCCGCCCGTCTTGTGATAGAGCAGTTCTTCCTTGTCGTAGTAGCATCCCTGCAAAGCCGATAGCAAGCTTACAATAACCGCAACTGATAGCAACCGGCGCATTGTTTTGTCCTTTGTCATGTTCTTTGTTTTAGTTGTTGGGGGTTCCCGCATTGATCCATTTCTGTACCTGTGTAATCTGGCAGGAGCTCAAAGCTGCACCACCCTGTGGCATGGCTACATAACCACTGGCATGCGTAATCGATCCCATCAGCTTACCATTCAGGGCCACCGCTTTTATCCCTGCATAGGTACTCAAATCGATGCCCGCGCTCAGGTTACTGCTGTTATGACAACCTTTGCAATAGGTATTCATCATCGGGGTAATGCTGCCCGAGAACGTAAATGCGCTGGTGTCGCAACCGTTGCAAACATTGTTGAGTGCGCCCTGGCTGATCCATTTGCTGATAAGGGCTTTCTGATCGGCTGTGAGCGGGGTGCTTCCTTTCGGCGGCATCGAGTTGTCTGCGATCACTGTGTAAAGTTTACTCTGCGTTGGCTTGCCCGCCCGTACACCGCCGGTAGACATAATGCTGCTGTACGTAGTCAGATTGATTCCTTCTTTGTGTGTAATGGCGTCGTGGCAGCCACTCATCGCACAACTTGAATTCAACAGCGGCAGAATGGTGTTTTGAAAATAGACCGTATCGGCACTGCAGGTCACTGGGGCGGGTGTTGTTCCGCCACCCCCGCCGGAGCCTGTTCCTGTGCTGCCTTTGGGAACGGGTAATTCGTGTACGCAGGCGTAGAGGGTGACCAGCAACAGCGCACATAGAATACCGGATTTTGCAATAAGCGTTTTTTTCATAAGTGGATTGTTTTATCGTTGGTTCTAATTAACATAGCCATGTCCCGCGTTGATCCAGGCCGTAATCGTCGCTTTCTCTGCGGTGGATAAAAGCGCCTGGGGACTCTGCGGCATTTTCTTCAACGTATACGTTACCGCAGCGCCATTGATTTGACTCCAGTACTTCACGATATTACAGTCGGTGTCGAAATTGTATCCGGCCGCACTTCCCCCATTGGTATGACAACCACTTCCGCTGCACCGCGATGTAATAAGGGCTTTTACCGGTGCAAACGTTGCGCCTGGTGCCAGCACCGTTACCGAAGCGGTTGATGTGGCCGTACAACCGTTCAGGTCTTTCACGCCCATCAGGTAATTGCCCGTGTTCAGCGAAGGGAAATTATTACTGGTTTGCCATGCACCACCATTCAGATTATAACTATAGCCCGATGAACCACTGGCGGTAACCGCAATGCTTCCATTGTTGGCAGGTGACACGCAGGGTGTTGTATTGGTGATGGTAAATGTCATTCCAATGTTCACCCCCGAGCAGGCGCTGGTAGCAGTTAGCGTTACGATCGCAGAACCCGTACAGCCATTGGCGTTTTTGGCCGTGATGGTATAGCTGCCGGCTGCCAGGCCGCTGAACGTGCTGCTGGTTTGGAATGTGCCATTATTGAGGCTGTAGGAAAAACCACTGCCACCGGTAGCTGACGCGGTGATGCTGCCGTTGGACTGGCCCGATGCCGGATTAACCTGCGTGGTTGTCACCGCCACCGTGATGCCGGCACAGGGATCCGTGGCCGTGAGCGTGGCCTGCCCTGTACCGAGACAGCCTGCGGAACTTTTTGCTGTAATGGTGTAGGTGCCCGCAGCAAGACCGGTGAATACACCGGAAGCCTGGAAGGCGCCATTGTTCAGGCTGTAGGTATAGCCACTTGCTCCACTGGCTGTGGCGGTTATGGAACCGTTCGACTGGTTAAGTGTTGGGTTTACCTGTGTTGAACTAACGGTAATGGTCACCCCAGCACACGGGTTATTTGCGCCGAGCGCCACCGTAGTGCTGCCGGTACATCCATTCGAATTTTTTGCGGTGATGGTATAGTTGCCCGTTGCCAGTCCGCTGAACGTACCAGACGCCTGGAAAGCACCGTTGTTCAAACTATACGTAAAACCAGTTCCTCCTGTTGCTGCTGCGGTGATGCTGCCGTTAGACTGTCCTGTGGTGGGATCAGTTTTTGTTGTGCTTACCGCCACGGTAATACCGGCACAGGGATCAGTGCCCGTAAGGGTGGCCTGTGCGATGGCTGAACAACCCGACGCATTTTTTGCTGTAATGGTATAGGTGCCCGCAGCCAGGCCACTGAAAACGCCCGATGATTGATAAGTTCCATTGTTCAGACTATACGTAAAGCCTGTTCCTCCTGTTGCCGATGCCGTGATGCTGCCGTTGGACTGACCATTGACAGGATTCACCTGCGTGGTGGTAACCGCCACTGTCACGCCTGCACAAGGATCTTTGGTGCCAACAGTAACCTCTGCGGTGCCGAGGCAGCCAGCATCTGTTTTCGCTGCGATGGTATATTTTCCGGCGGCAAGTCCGGAAAATGTTCCGGACGATTGAAAACTTCCACCATTAATACTAAAAGAATAGTTACTTCCTCCATTCGCCGTCGCAGTAAT
>JAGWTK010000275.1 GCA_028876035.1 Bacteroidota bacterium | reverse complement strand
AAAATTCTGTGGATTGTATCCTGCATTGAAATCTTCGGCGTGCCTCGAATAAACAACTAAGTTTGCCTGGAAGCCACTAATGGACAACAAGCTGAGAGAATCCCTTCCGGTCGAACTAGTCACTCCTGTGCCCGAGATACGGCGCGGAAGGATAAGGGACTCAACCTCGTTGAACACTTTTATATAGGCGACATTACTAATGGGAATACTCACCAGATCATACGGCGTAACATGCATCTGATCCAACCAGGTATCCATGGTCCTTCCATGCCAGGTTAACTGAGGTTCGCCTGTCGTTGTACTATAAATAACGAAAACGCCCGGGAGTTTTGCCTGGATATAGTCAATCACGTTCTTGTATGAGCGTGAAAAAGAATCACTCAATATATCATAAGAATGGGAAGAGCTGAACGAAAATACACCGGTCGCATACTTTTCATCGAGCAACTGGAATTTAGACTTTGTTGCTTTCACCACTACATTCTCCAGCACTTTTGCCTTTTGGTCAGAGAAATTATGCTTCAGTCTTTCTGCAGCGATGGTATTGTTGTTGCGTATTAAATCCGCATCCGGCGACGCCAGTAAAAAAGGATCGTTCACTGCCATGCCGATACGCTGTGGCCCGTGCAACAAACTACTTCTCAAATGCGGCTGGCCCCGCAAGAGCAGCGATTGATCTTTATTGAAAGAATAACCGGCTGTTACTGTATCATAAAACAAAAGTCCGGTACTTATGAATTGCCCTTTTCCGGCATACGGTATCTGCAACATGTATTTCCCTGAGTCCCGGAATTGCAACACCGCATTCATGGTTTCATCCGCCTTGATCTTTTTCGCTTTAATGCCATCGAGGTTCACCGTGAGTCCTATGTAATCGCCGTCTGTAAAGCGAACGTCCGGTAGATGGGCGCTGCGCAATAGTTCCCAGTTAAATCTGCGCCAGCCATGGGTGAGCATTACCAGGTCCAGCAGGCGTTGGGTACTGTCCGACTGATCAGCGAAATAAGCATAAGGTTGATAAACGCGTCCGCGGATATCTGCGCTTAATAATAACCGTGAGACAATATTATCTGCACCGGTCATCACGCCATCCGAAACGGCATCTGTTACCGACACTGAAAAATCCCCCTGCAAGGTATCCATCGAACCGAGCTGAACCTCATTCAGGCCACGTTTTGCCAAACTTTGCTTGCCAACGCTCACCTTCGCATCAAACAAATACTCGTGATTATTCACAAAAACAACACGCTCAGCAACGGGCCGCTCCGCATCGTCGAAAACGGTAAGTGTTAAAATGCCGGAGGGCAACTGGGCAGTAGGAACAGCACCCGAAACGGTGCGCTTGTCCGTAGCACTGATACGGGCACGATAGACCAATGCCTGGTTCATGTGCGCAATCAACAGCAGGTTCTGTTGCTGCGAACGGGTAATCTGAAACTGCACCTGGTTTTCGCCCGGGGTTACACGTATCGTTGTGCCTTGTTCTTGTATTTCCGGCAGTGCCGACCGGTGCATGCTTCCATCAGCATCTTTCCATAGGGCAAAACATGGGCTGGTATCCTTCGGCGTCCACCAGCAAAAGCCCATTCCGTTATGAACGGTTTGGAAGTATGCCAGTATTTCATCCCTTTCATTCCGGATGGTTCCGGCAACCTCTACCGGTAATCCGTAAGCGTCGTTGGCTTTAAAGGCCAGTTTTGATTCCATCCCAACCACAAGGTCACCGCCTTCGGGAAAAAATTGCAGGCGTGTCCCCCCCCTTTTCTGATCCTTGCTTTGAAACGGTTGCGCTCGTTATCACGCGCAATTGCTGGTCATAAAAAAAGCTGCTATCACCATTCTTCATCCAGGCAGTATACGCCCTGATACGAACGGATTGCGCTTTCCAATCAGTTCGCAGCACGAAATTGCCATTAGCCATCGCTGCGATCAGCGGCGCTGTATTGCGTTGTTGAACATGCCCTGCGCTGTCTACCAGTTCCGCATAAAGTGTTTTGCTGATCTCCGAAGGCCGGCCATTCACCTGCAGATAGGCTTTGTACCAGATGGTGTCGCCGGGACGGTAAACAGACTTATCAAAATGAATATAAATTTTCTCAATCGCAAAACGGGCAGACCGCGCAACCATGAGTGAGTCGATGGATTGAGCACGCGAATGAGCTGTAAGCAAAATGGAGAAAACCAGGAAAAGATAAGGTTTGGCAATGCGTATGGAAAGCATACGGTAAGTTAGGGAAAAAACCGAAATCCGGTAAGCTGTTTTGCATTGCCGGCTTTAAAATGCCTGCTCACAAATATGGTACAGGCCTGCTTGCAGCATGTAGCCAACAGCCAGCAGCCTTCCTCAGGAAGTAAAACTATTTTTCTTCGCCAATTCCCCCAACTTCTGCCTCCCCTCAATGATTTCCCGGCAGATGAATTCGATCTCGGGCGCATCTTCCAGTACATTCAGGTGTTCCAGCATCGCATGAAAACATTTGATGCGTTCGCGATAATACGTTTGCAGTACTTCAATAGAATCACCCAATAGCGGCTTGGCCGGCATCTGCAGGTAAGAAGGTAATGCTGCCGCACTGTTCTTTTGGGCCGGCTGACTGGTTGCTGGTTTCATACAATCACTTTTAGTGGGTTTGAACATGACAAATGCAACGGTTGGGTGGGTTGAGGACACAAAACTCCGTCAAAGATTGATCGCAGACAAGCGCCGGCTTACTGATATTGATAGGTATGAATGCGGGAAGGTTTTAAGTAGTTCTACTGATGGTCGCCCGTAAGCTGGTTGCTATCTTTCGCCATCTTTTATCAAAAACTTCTGTTATGCTAAACTATTCCAAACCAATGCTGGCCCTTATGCTGGCTGCTGCTGGTTTCCTAATCGTCGGGAATTCCGCCTGCGTGGATTCCAAATCAAACACCGACAGTTCCACCGTTTGTATCCCGCTTCCCAACGATACTTCCGCGCTGTCAAAAATTGACCATTATATACCGAAAGACGAAATCAGAACCATGCGGGCTGCCTTTGATGCAGATAGCCTTAATCAAAAGAATCCGGAGCTTTTTATCACAGAATCTGAAGGATTTAACAAAAAGGCATTGCTCGATTTACTTAATAACAAAGACTGCGTGGGCATTCGTATCTATTATGGTATTGCCAAAGAAAAAACGGGCAAGAAAGCCCTTAAAATGATCATCGTTGGTACGAACAGCCAGGGAAAAGACCTTTATACCACGCATACAACAAATAAGTTGGCCGCCCAGGCAGGAGGTTCAGGAGATTATGGCCTTGAATACGGACAGTGTTGCCAGGGACAGCCAAACAATCAATAATGTTCTACTCAATACACACTAAATGTTTCTCGCTACATTATTGAGCATGAGTATCGGAATAGCTGTTGCTATAGGGATGGTAAGATGGAAACAAATTGACCCCTCTTATCATCCCTTCATTTATAACCTCTCTCTCAGCCTGTTGGTAGAAATCCTCAACGCATTGCACCCATATTCTGTTCTTACTGTGGAAACGTTGAACATCTTTTCCATATTTGACTTTCTTTTGTTTACCTGGATGTTTCACAATTGGGGACTGTTCAATTATAAGAAGAACCGATTCTATACAGTATTCGCATTGGGTGTGGTTACCTGGACCATTGTAACCTTCGGAATTACCGGTTTCCGAAACATCAACAACCCCTTTCTTATTCTGTATTCATTCGCTTTAATTGCATTCAGTGTTACTTCTTTCAATAAAATAGTCGTACAGCAGCGGATCAACATCTTCAGGAACGCCGGCTTTTTTATTTGTATCGGCATAATGATCTTTTACTCGTTCTTTATCCTTACAAGAGCTACCGACCTCAGCTTTGGTCCATTGAGCATGAGTAAATCTTTCAAATTAAGCCTTCAAAAAATAGTAGTGTACACCAATCTATTAGCCAATTTATTATACGCAGTTGCCGTTATATGGGTCCCACGGAAAAAGAATATTACTACGCTCTCCTTGAAGTAGCCGTTGTCGTAAGCATTGTCCTGCTCTACTTCATTGTTACAGCCGTCCGCTACCAGCGGCGCAGCCTCCGCCTGCACAAGGAAAGGATACAGGCTGAAATCGACACGCTCGAAAACGAACGAAAACGTATTGCTGCGGATCTCCACGATGAACTCGGGCCCCTGCTATCGGCAGTAAAACTCCAGATCAATAACCTGGAAACAACCGATCCGGGCGACGTACAAATCGTGGATAAGTCGAGCCGCTATATCGATACCATCATTGCGAAACTAAGGGAGATATCCAATGACCTCATGCCAAACACACTTTTAAGAAAGGGTTTGAAAAATGCAATTGTAGAATTTGTAGATGACTGCCAGGACACTTACAAACTCCCCATAAAATTTGTCTGTGAACAGGATCTGCAATTGTCGCAGGATAAAGAAATCAACCTTTACCGTATCGTCCAGGAGATAACCCATAATACCATCAAACACGCCAAAGCGTCCATGCTCATCATCAAGATAAGTGTTCAGGGAGAACGACTTTACCTGATGACGGCAGACAACGGAAAAGGCTTCGATTATTTTTCCAAAATCAATAACAATTCAGGACTCGGACTTCGTAATTTGCAGAGCCGTGCCGAAGTAATGGGCGGAGAGTTCATCTGTGTCTCTACGCCCGAAAAAGGCACTTCCTACACCATCGACATACCATTATAACCAATGGATAAACCGGGCGCCATAAAAGTGATCATTGCCGACGACCATGAAATTTTCAGGGACGGTCTCCGGCTCATGCTCCAAAAGCAGCCCGACATCGATCTGCTGGCCGAAGCCGAAGACGGCAAAGAACTGATTGAACAAATCAAACAATTGCGGCCCGATGTAGTCATCACGGATGTAAAAATGCCGCGGATGGACGGCGTCGCAGCGGCCCGGCATATCAGTGAGCACTACCCTACCATCGGCATCATTGCACTCACCATGTTCGACGAAGACGACCTGATTGTAGACATGCTGGAGGCAGGTGCCCGTGGCTACCTCCTCAAAAATGCCGACAAAAACGAAATGGTCGACGCCGTAAAATCTGTCTTCAACAATGAGCCGTATTACTGTCGGCATACCTCCCACAAACTGGCGCAGATGGTCGCCCGCAGCAAATTCAATCCCTTCAAACACGAGGTAAAACCCGTTTTCAGCGACCGCGAAAAAGAAATGATCGTGTATATCTGCGACGGACTCACCAACAAAGAGATCGGCGAGAAAGTATTCCTGAGTGTGCGCACGGTAGAAGGGCTACGCATGAAGCTACTGGAGAAAATGAACGTCAAAAATACGGCGGGGATTATTATCTATGCGATTAAGAACAATCTTTATACGACCGCCGGAACCACTAAGAAATAGAAATTTAAGATATAAGATATTTTGATGTAAGATATCTTTCTCCGTAAAGTCCCTTTCTATCACAAACGCATTGTTTTGCGCGTCTTCAAAATAAACCCGGCCATCAGCCGCACAACGCCCCAACACAAATCAATATCCTGCCATACGCCAAGTGTCTGCCTTATGAAAACAATCATCAGGTTATGGCCTTACGGTGAGTTCAAAAAAAAGATGTAAGACGCACCGAAGCACATCTTACATCTACATATCTTATATCATAAATTCCGGGCGGCTTAGAAACTAAATGAATACCTTATGAAAACAATCATCAGGTTATGGCCTTACGGTGAGTTCAAAAAAAAGATGTAAGACGCACCGAAGCACATCTTACATC
>JAGWTK010000274.1 GCA_028876035.1 Bacteroidota bacterium | reverse complement strand
GGAAATCAAACCACTCGGGAATCAGGCAGGTGCAGGTAATCTTGTCATATGCGAAGTACTGCAACTGCATATACATGACAGCATACTTGACAGTAACGGCAAGATCGATCCTTTGCGGTTCGATTACATTGCCCGAATGGGCGGCGATTGGTATTGCAAAGTGGGAGAAGAAAATATGTTCATCGTTCCTAAACCCGGTCGCGAAACCGGCATTGGTGTTGACCAGCTACCAGAAAATATCCGAAACAGCCCTTATCTCACACCCAATGACCTGGCGCTGTTGGCCACTGTCTCATCCATTCCGGTACAAATTACCGAGATAGGAAAAAACAATGACAGTGCTAACAGGCATGAATATGCGCACCAGTTGTTGTTGAAGGGAGAAGTGGAGAAGGCATGGGCCGCACTATTAGATTTCTAGATTCTTAAATTGTTTGATTTTTGGATTTATCCCCACTCACCTTTTACCCCTTCCCCCTTACCCTTTACCTCTTGCGTCCTGCCTCTTACCTAATGCCCCTCACCCAACCTCAGATCAAAATCCCTTAAATCTTCCCGCTTATTACTTAATACTTCCCTAATATCGTGCACCATTAATGACACAACATGCGCGATAAGATCATATTCAACTGGAGCGGCGGAAAGGACTCAGCCTACTGTTTGCACCAGTTGCAGCAACAACAGGCTGATATCCTTGGGCTGCTTACTTCTGTAAACGAACATTACCAGCGGGTTTCCATGCACGGCGTTCGAATCAGTTTACTGGAACAGCAATGCAAACAAATTGGATTGCCATTGATAAAAATGATGGTGCCGGAAATGCCCGATATGCAGGTATATGAACAGGCGATGACGAGCGTATTGTCCGACCTGAAAAGCCAGGGCGCTACTACAGCCGCTTTTGGTGATATCTTCCTGGAAGATTTACGCCGCTACCGCGAAGAGAAACTGGCACAACTCAACCTGAAAGCGATCTTCCCCATTTGGAAAATACCTACCATTGAACTTGCCAGGTCATTCATTGCAAAAGGATTCAAGAGCATAATTACTTGTATTGACAATACAGTATTGGACCAAAGTTTCGCTGGTAGATTATTTGATGAATCATTTTTGCAGGACCTGCCGGCCAACATCGATCCCTGCGGAGAGAATGGCGAGTTCCACAGCTTTGTTTTTGACGGACCGGTTTTTAAGGATGCGCCGGTCGCTTTTACCAAAGGAGAATTGGTACTTCGATCCTATGCAAATCCCACCGATCCAGCACAACAAAAAGGATTCTGGTATTGCGACCTCCTTCCGGCATAAACAAGCCGTCTTTCGTATATTTAGTGAAGTGCAGCTTCAGTTGCACGCCTAAAACCAATTCATGTCAGCTTATAAACTGCTTTGTTTCCTTGTAGGCGCATTCATCGTTCAACAAGGGATCTACGCACAAAAAAATAAACAAGGCACCGGTAATCATTAACCGATTTTACCCAATACATCAATATGCAACAACCGGAATTCAAAAAAGGAACCTCGGCCGTTTGGGCCGGTGAAACAGATATTAACGCGCTGGGAACGGTAACCACCCCCATTGTGAACAGCGTAGCTTTTGCTTACCATGATCCGGAACACTGGCACCAGGTATCACTCGGGCAGGCACCGGGATTTATCTACAGCCGAAATACAAATCCTACCGTTGCTGCCCTGGAGGAAAAAATCCGCGTGCTCGAAAATGCGGAAGCTGCCACTTCTTTCGCAACAGGTATGGCCGCTATCAGCAATACCTTGTTTACTTTTCTAACACCCGGGAAAAAAGTCGTTTCCGTAAAAGATACCTACGGCGGTGCCAGTAAAATCTTTCTGGATTTTCTTCCGAAATACAATGCACAGGTGCAGCTCTGCGACACGACTGATCATGAGGCGCTCGAAGCTGCTATCGCGGGAGGCTGCGACCTGGTTTACCTGGAAACGCCCACCAATCCAACTCTTAAGATTATCGATATCAAACGCATTGCGGCAGCAGCCCATAAAACCGGGGCCATCGTTGTGGTGGATAATACTTTTGCTACCCCCATCAATCAAAATCCGTTGGCGCTGGGAGCCGACCTTGTCATTCACAGTGCTACCAAATTCCTGTGCGGTCATTCAGATGCGATGGGCGGATTGCTGGCAGGTAAGAAAGAACTGGTGCAGCGCGTATTCAATTTCAGGGAGATCAACGGCGCCAGTTTGCAGGCCGATCCAGCGTATATGATCGCCCGTGGCATGAAAACGCTTGAACTGCGCATCGAACGACAAAACGCATCGGCGCTTAGAATTGCGGAGTACCTGAAGACACATTCAAAAGTGAAAGACGTTTTCTATCCGGGCCTGTCCACACACAAAGGCCATAACATTGCTCAATCACAAATGCGAGGCTTCGGTGGCATCATGAGTTTTGCTTTGGATGGCAATTATGACATGGTAAAGAAGTTCTTACCCAAGTTGAAACTGGTTCATCTTGCCGCCAGCCTGGGATCAGTACACACCCTCGCTGGTCCACCCCGCACGACCAGTCATGTTGAACTCACCGAAGCACAAAGACAGATGTTAGGCATACCCGAAGCACTGATTCGCTATTCGGTGGGCATTGAAAACGTAGACGACCTGCTCCAGGATCTGAATGACGCATTAGCCAGTCTTTAGTCGATAGTCCTTAGTCCTGAGTTGGCAGTCAGTAGTCTTTAGTCAGTAGTCGTGGGTAATTGGCCGGTGGCGGAAATCAAGCAGATGCTGGGCCTCTTCCTGCAAACATTTAATTGTTTGAACGAAGCCGTGAATTCTAATACTAAACGGCGTGAAAAATGGGAAGGTAAAAGAACCAACGGTAAGTCAAGTGCTTTCCAATTGTATTAAGAGCGAAGAAACTGCAATTTCAAAGTCCAATCAATCTGGCCAGGCATCAACACTTACCACTTACAACTTAGAACTTATTACTTGAGTTTAAAGTTTTGCAAAAAAATTGCCAGGCTCTCCCGGATGGCCTACTTTTAACCTCCAATCCCTCTAACTTCGTCTTGTATGTCAAAACTAACCGGATTCGATTTTTACAAAGATGATAAGCTGAGCGCATTTGCTGCACAAAAAAACGCCTACTGGATATCCTTTGCACCCGTTGTCTTCCAGGTATCGCGCGTATTGTTGCAGACCGGCATACTGGAAATGATCGATACAGCAGGCAAGAAAGGAATCTCGTTTGACGAAGTAGTGGCATCGTCATCAATCGGCGAATACCAGGTGAGGGTTTTGTTACATGCCGGCCTGGGAATCGGTCTTGTTAACTATCGCGACGATAAATATTTTCTCGCCAAAACCGGCTACTTCCTTCTGCACGATCAAACGGTGCGCATCAACCTGGATTTCACGCACGACGTATGCTACCAGGGGTTATTTGATCTCGATAAGAGTATCGCCAACGAAAAACCAGAAGGATTGAAAGTGTTCGGCAACTGGCCTACAATTTATGAGGCACTTGCGCAATTACCGCCACAGGTGCAGAAAAGCTGGTTTGCACTGGACCACCGTTATTCCGACGAAGCTTTTCCAGCTGCCATAACCATCCTTTTAAAAGAAGTAAAGCCGAAGCGCATACTTGACATTGGCGGTAACACGGGCCGCTTTTGCAGAAAAATCCTGGAGACGTCTAAAGATATCAACGTAACCATCGTCGATTTGCCCGGTCAGTTGAACATGGCTATGAAGGCCCTCAAAGAAATGGATGTACACAACCAGGTTGATTTTTACCAGGCCAATATGCTGGACCCGAATACCGAATTACCCAAAGGATTCGATACGATTTGGATGAGCCAGTTCCTCGATTGTTTTTCTGAAGCCGAAATCGTTGCCATATTAAAGAAATGCGCAACCGCTGCTGGTAAGGACGGCAAGATTTGTATACAGGAAGGATTCTGGGATATGCAGAAAAACGAAACGGCTGCGTTCGCACTTCAGCAATTCTCCATCTACTTTACAGCAATGGCCAATGGCAACAGCCAGATGTATGATTATGTAACATTCAAAAAATGCATCGACAAAGCCGGACTCATTGTCGAATCGGAACACCACAATATCAGTATCAGCAATAGTTTACTGGTATGCAGGTTAGCCTGATGCACCGCAGTTTTTGCAATAACTGGATCGGTTATTCCAATAGTCCGTTTTCATAGGCATATTTGATAAGGCTGGCCGTGTTCCTGACATTAAGTTTTGTCATGATGCTCTTACGGTGACCGTCCACAGTCCAGGGACTCACAAACAATTTCTCCGCAATCTCAGGTGTCGTAAGCCCTGTGGCCAACAATCCCAGGATTTCTTTCTCGCGTCGTGTGAGATAGGGCACCCCATCACGTTCATGCAAGGCCGCTTTTACAAGGCGACTGGCTTCTTCACTCAGGTAATCGTCACCAGCTGCAACGGTCCTGATGGCTTCCATCAATTCTGCTTTATCGGCATTCTTTAACACATACCCGCTTCCTCCATTGTTCATGATTTTGTTGATAAACGAAGGTTGATTGAGTGTGCTTAATGCCAAAACCTTTACGCCAGGAAAATTTACCCTGACCTCTTTGCACAGGTCGACACCATTTTTATCGGGCAGATTGATATCTAGCAACAATACATCCACAGCCACCGTCTTCAGCCCTTCGATACAATCAGCGGCATTCAGTGCATGCCCCTGCCAGCTGATGGTTTGTTCCGGCGAAAGCAAAGAACGGATTCCTTCGGCCACCACGGGGTGATCATCAACGATAAAGACGCGAATCATGCGTTAGCTGTTTTAAGTTCTACACTCACGGAGGTACCGGAACCAGGTTCAGACCGGATATCAATATTGCCCTGCAGGTAATCAACCCGGTTACGTATACTACCCCATCCAAATCCTTTCGACTGCTTCAGAACCTCCACATCAAAACCTTTCCCGTCGTCTTCCACATTAATGCGTATCCAATCGCTTCCCTTCACCAGTTGAACCATAATTTCAGCGGCGGAGGCGTGTTTAAGAGCGTTGTTGACCAATTCCTGGACAATCCGGTAAATCATAATCTCGGTAGTATCCGCCAATGTGCCGGTTTCTCCAAATGACTGGAAGATCACTTTAGTGGTGCTTCCGCCCACACTGGCACAATAATCTTTCAACGCTTCGTCCAATCCGAATTTCGCCAACGCTTCGGGCATCATATTCTGCGCAATCCGCCGCAATTCCTGCATGGACAAATCAATCATTGCAATCGACTTTTCGAAACCAGTTACATGCGCGTCAGTAAGGATGAATCTTTCCTTCATATTGATAATGGAATGTTTTACACCTGTCAGCAATCCACCCAGACCGTCGTGCAGATCTTTTGCCAATCGGGTTCGTTCATGCTCCTGTCCCTGTACGATGGAATGCGACACCAGCAATTGCTTTTCATTTTCCAGTTGCTGGATCTGCTGCGCTTTCATGGCTGCATCTTTTTCGGCAACCTGGTTCTTCTTTTGTAATAGTTTTACCCGGCTGAACCAAACCGCTGCCAGGGAGGCGGTTAGCAGTAGCAATAAAGCTGTGATGATGAACCGGTTCTTCTGTGCTGTTGCCCTGCTTTCACTGGAATGCAGTTGCTCGTCGAACGCCATCTTATCTTCCAGGTTTTTCTGTTTGTATTCGTAGGAAACCGAGAGTTTCTCGTTTTGAATATTGGTGCGTTGTACAAACAATGAATCATTGATCTCACCCACTATTTTAAGGTATTTGTAGGCTTTTGTGATATCCCCTTTCC
>JAGWTK010000273.1 GCA_028876035.1 Bacteroidota bacterium | reverse complement strand
GCTCGTGTCCACGATCGGTAAAAACAAGAAAAAACAGGAACTGCAGCACAGCATTCCTTTTACAGATATTAAATCAACAAAAATTCAAATTAAATTTTAGCCAGGGATCCGGCAGTAGCGGTTAGGGATAGCCGTTACCGGCCCGAACACTCAAAATCAGGAAAATATGGCAAGCATTAACTTAATTGAGGCCTTCCAGGAGTTCAAAGATGCGGAAAACATTGACCGTCCTACGATGATGAAAGTGGTAGAAGATGTATTTAAAACCTTGCTCCGGAAAAAATATGGCAGCGACGAAAACTTCGATGTGATCGTAAACGCCGAAAAGGGTGACCTTGAAATCATGCGCCGCCGCATGATTGTAAACGACGGAGAGGTGATGGACCCCCTGGCCGAAATTGCTTATAAAGATGCTGCAAAAATTGAACCCGACTTTGAAGTGGGGGAGGAACTCTATGAGGGCATCGATATCATGGACTTTGGCCGTCGTGCCATCCTCGCTGCCAAGCAAACCCTGGCCAGCCGTATCGGTGACTTGAAGAAAAACGTACTCGTAAAAAAATATTCCGACCGAATTGGTGAAATCATCAATGCCGAAGTATACCAGGTATGGAAAAAAGAGATTTTGCTGCTGGACGAAGACGGTAATGAACTGATCCTGCCCAAGAGCGAACAGATCCCGCAGGATTATTTTAAAAAAGGAGAAAGCATCCGCGCCGTAGTACGCCGGGTGGATCTGAAGAATAACAGCCCGGTTATCATCCTCTCGCGCACCAGTCCCGATTTCCTCGCCAAACTGCTGGAAATTGAAGTGCCGGAGATTTTCGACGGTCTTATCGTAATCAAGAAGATTGTTCGCGACCCGGGTGAAAGAGCGAAAGTAGCGGTAGAATCTTTTGATGATCGTATCGATCCCGTAGGTGCCTGCGTGGGTATGAAGGGTAGCCGGATCCACGGTATCGTACGGGAACTTAAAAATGAGAACATCGATGTGATTAACTGGACTTCCAATACACAGCTCCTTATCCAGCGTTCGCTGACGCCGGCTAAGATTACCAGCATGAACCTCGACAATGAGAAAATGCAGGCAGATGTGTACCTCAAACCCGACCAGGTATCACTGGCGATTGGACGCAAAGGCGTGAACATCAAACTGGCGCAGGAATTGACGGGTTACAGCATCGACGTATTCCGCGATAACGAAGGCGAAGTAGAAGAATTCGATATCGACCTGGAAGAATTCAGCGATGAAATCGAAACCTGGATCATCGACGAACTCAAACGCATCGGTTGCGATACCGCCCGCAGCGTTCTGGAACTTACCACCGAAGAACTGGAAAGAAGAACCGACCTGGAGAAGGAAACCATCGATGATCTGCGCAAGGTATTGGAGAGTGAATTTAAAAAAGAATAAATGCCCGGTCGGCTATTGTGCGGTGCACAAAACTTAATTTGCATGATATTTCCGACCTGACTGGCAGAATAGCGAATCTTTATTTATTTAAATTACTGAATGTCAGAAACAACAACACCACGATTGATGGCGGCTGCCAAAGAGTTTAACATTGGTAAGGATACCCTTATCGAGTTTCTCGCTGGCAAAGGTTTTAGCAAGGACGATCTGAAGCCTACTTCCAAGCTTTCGGAAGAGATGTACCGTTCCTTGCAACAGGAGTTCCAAAGCGACAAAGTAGCCAAGATCAAAAGTGATCAAATTGATCTACCCAAAGGTGGAAGCACGGAAGGACGCCGTAAAAAAGACGAAGAAGAGATACTGTTCAGGAAAGAAACGCCGGCTGCTAAAAAGCCCGTTGAAGAACCTAAAATTGCGGAGCCGGTGGCAGAAACCCCTCCCATAGTGAAAGAGCCGGCGAAAGCGCCCGAAGAAAAAGCGCCGGAAATCAGCAAGCTCGAAACGCCCGAAATAGAAGGTCCCAAAGTACTCGATAAGATCGACCTCTCAGCGATCGATTCTTCTACCCGCCCGAAAAAGTCGGCGAAGAAAAAAGAAGAACCGGTGGCAAAACAGGAAGAACCGGTTTCTGAAACGCCTGCAGTGGCCGAAAAAACAGAAGAGCCTGTTGCAGAACCTGTTGAGGAACCGGAAGCCGAAGTCCAGGAGGAGGAATCGGCACCCGTCATTGAAAATATCCGGGCTGAAAAACTGGAAGGACCAAAAATTCTTGGCAAAATTGACTTACCCGTAGACAGCGACACACGTCCGCGCCCCGGTGACGAGAAGCGCAAACGGAAACGTATTCCAATTGACAAAAAAGGTTCCGAAACTTTTGTTGCCCGCCAGGGCGGTCAACCTGCTACAGGTGGCGACCAGCAACAACCCCGTCGTACCGGTGGCATTGGTATTATCAAAAGAGCCGATCAAACTCCCGGTCAATTCGGCGGTGGTAACCGTGGCGGTGGATTCAAACGTGGCGGCGCGCCGCAGCGCGGTGGTGTTGCAGCCCGCAGGGAAGTAAAAGAAATCGATAAAAAGGAAATCCAGGATAAAATTCGCGAAACACAGGCCAAACTCGCCGGTGCAGGTGGCAGGGGTAAAAGCCTTAAGGCCAAACACCGCCGGGAAAAACGCCAGGAAAATGCAGAGCTGGGTGCAGGCGATATGCAGGATAATAAACTGCAATTGACCGAATTTATCAGCGTAAGCGAATTGGCCAGCCTGATGGATGTGAGCTACGCGGAAGTCATCGGAAAATGTATGGGATTGGGTCTGATGGTGTCCATCAACCAACGCCTCGAAGCCGATGTAATCGAACTCGTGGCCGGTGAATTCGGATTTGATGTGGAATTCATCGATATGGACAAGCAGGCGGAAATGGAGGAAGAAGAAGACGCAGATGATCCGGAAGATCTCAAACCGCGTGCACCCATTGTAACCATCATGGGTCACGTTGACCATGGTAAGACCTCACTGCTCGACTATATCCGGAGTGCCAATGTTGTGGCTGGTGAAGCGGGCGGTATCACCCAACACATCGGTGCATACGAGGTGACACTGGCAAATGGCAAAAAAATCGCCTTCCTCGATACACCAGGTCACGAAGCATTTACGGCTATGCGTGCCCGTGGTGCCCAGGTGACCGATATTGCGATCATCGTAGTAGCGGCCGACGACGCTGTGATGCCGCAAACCCGGGAGGCCATCAGCCACGCGCAGGCGGCAAACGTTCCTATGATATTTGCTGTGAACAAGATCGATAAAGAAGGCGCCAATCCCAAGAAGATATACGAACAGCTGGCTGGTATGAACATACTGGTAGAAGAATGGGGTGGTAAATTCCAGAGCCAGGAGCTGAGTGCCAAGAAAGGACTGAATGTGGACCTGCTCCTCGAAAAAGTATTGCTCGAAGCAGAATTGCTGGATCTGAAAGCGAACCCCGACAGGGAAGCTTCTGGTACCATCATCGAAGCTTCACTCGATAAAGGCCGTGGTTACGTTGCCACCCTGCTCGTGCAGAACGGTACCCTGCGCCAGGGCGATATCATGGTGAGCGGACAATATTTTGGCCGCATCAAAGCCATGACCAATGAACGGAACCTGCGGGTAGACGATGCGCCTCCATCTACACCAGTGCAAATTCTTGGTTTGAACGGCGCACCCCAGGCAGGTGAAAAATTCAGGGTATACGCAGACGAATCTGAAGCAAAAGAAATCGCCAACAAGCGTGCACAGATATTGCGTGAACAGGGTATCCGCACCCGCAAACACATCACGCTGGATGAAATCGGGCGTCGTCTTGCACTCGGTAATTTCAAACAACTCAACCTTATTATCAAGGGTGATGTGGATGGATCGGTAGAAGCGTTGAGCGACTCATTGCAAAAACTTTCTACGGAAGAAGTAGCCGTGAACGTTGTACTGAAAGGTGTGGGTGCCATTACCGAAAACGATGTGTTGCTGGCAGCAGCATCCGATGCGGTAATCGTAGGTTTCAACTGCCGTCCTTCGCTCCAGGCTTCCCGCCTGGCCGACCATGAAGGCGTGGAGATTAAGACCTATTCCATCATCTATAACGCTATTGAAGAAGTGAAGAGCGCTATGGAAGGGATGCTGGAGCCGAAAATTCAGGAGAAGATCACCGCGAATGTGGAAGTGCGCGAGGTCTACAAATTCGATAAAGCCACCGTGGCTGGTTGCTTTGTAATGGATGGCAAGATCGCACGCAACGCCCGCGTACGCATTATCCGCGATGGCATCGTGGAATATCCGAAGGGCGAAGGTGCCAGTGCAGAACTGGGCAGCCTGAAACGTTTCAAGGACGATGTGAAAGACGTAGCATCCGGCATGGAATGCGGTTTAACCATCAAAAATTTCAATGACCTCAAGGTAGGTGATATCGTAGAGGCGTTCGAGGAAGAGGAAGTGAAGCGGACATTATAAGGTAAAATGCAAAATGTAAAAGTCAAAAGGCTCCCTGCAAGGATAAGGTTCTGCGCTGGGTACTTTTGATTTTTTACTTTTAAATTTTGACTTGGGTCGGACAAACTTTTGTTAAAAGCCGCTCCTGGCTTACACGGAGCCGCAGGGACTGAATACTTTTGAAGTCCCCTGCAACTGAAAAGTAAAGCATGAAACGAATTATATTTTTCTCCGTCCTGGCAACAGCAGGCGTCACTGCGTTTGCTCAGCCCCAAAAAGTGGTAGCCGATAAAGTGGTGGGTATTGTAGGCGATAAGATCATTTTGAAATCGGAAATCACCAACGAAATGCTCGACCGGCAACGCCGGAATGAAGCACTCCCGGAAAATGCAGAATGCGCAGTGATGGAATCGGCGCTTACCATGAAAGCCTTGGTACTGCAGGCAGAAAAGGACTCATTGCAGGTAGGAGAAGATGAATTGGAATCATTGCTGGACAACCAGGTGCGTGGTTTTGTGCAGGCTTATGGCTCAAAAGAAGCACTGGAACAAATCGCCGGTCGTACCGTGTACCAGATTAAGGAAGATTTTCGTATTCCTTTCCGCGAACGCAAACTCGCAGAAATGATGCGCGCGAAAATTGTAGAAGGAATCAAAATCACTCCGAATGAAGTGAAAGCCTATTTCGATAAAATCCCCAAGGATAGCCTGGTTTTTCTTGAAAGCCAGTTGGAAATAGGACAGATTGTGTTGTACCCCAAGGCTAACCGCGATTTAGACAAGGCGGCTATTGAAGATCTGAACGATTATAAACGCCAGGTAGAAACCGGCACAAGAAAATTTGAAACACTGGCGAGCTTGTATTCCATGGACCCCGGCAGCAAGAACAACGGGGGGACTTACAATATCAACCGGACAGAAAAAGTGATGGATCCTGTTTTTGTACAGGCCGCATTTCGTTTGAAAGAAGGACAGATTTCACCGGTAATAAAAACCCGTTTTGGTTACCATATCATCCAGATGGTGAACCGTGCCGGTGACGATGCTACTGTCAGGCATATCCTGCTCATTCCGCAGATAACCGACGAAGAAGTAAAAGAATCAGAAAGCAGGCTTGATTCTGTAAGAGCAAAGCTTATAGCAGGAACAATTAGCTTTGGAGAAGCAGTGGCCAAATACAGTGAGGACGAATCATCTAAATACACGGCTGGCCTCCTGCAGGGCAGAGACGGTACCTTTCTGACCATCGATCAGCTCGATAAAGATCTGGTAGCCCTCTTGCCTAAGTTGAAAGTGGGTGAATATTCCCAGCCTGTCCCATTCACCGACGATCGCAATAAAAAAGGCGTTCGGATCGTATACCTGAAAACACGCACCGAGCCGCACATTGAAAATCTTAAAGACGATTACAACCGCGAAGC
>JAGWTK010000272.1 GCA_028876035.1 Bacteroidota bacterium | reverse complement strand
ATTCATCAGGAGGGCACCGGTAATGATCAGCAACCCAAAAAACTCGCGTGTCTTTTCAATATAAGGTTTCGTGGCCTGCATGCTCTCCACGATGCTGGGTTTGTTGTATTTCACGATCCAGTCGCGCACCCCGTCCTTGGCGAAAAATAAAATGGCAGCGTACGCAAGATAGAAGCCACAAAGTGCCGCATATATTGCCGGGTAATAACGGCCAAAAGCAGCCATCCCGCAACAAACGGCGGCGGCCATGTAAATAGACACCCATAGCCAGGCGTCGTTGTCGTTGAGGTTAACCCAGGCGAACCCAATAAAAGCAATACAGAAGATGATATTAAGGATGAGCAGCAGCATAGGCAAACGGGCGTTTAACACTGGCGATGGCCAGTTCCGGCGAAAATAGAGAAATCCCGTTGAAATTGGCCGTCTTTAACAGGCTGACCAGCGTCAGGCACAGGGGCATTTTGAATCATTCAAAGGGTTCTATGCGTTGATTAATTTGCTGCTGGCCTCAATGATTGGCCTGCTGGACAAATTCCTTACCCCTCGCTCACCCTTTGAAGCAATAGCCGTACAAGAAAAAAGCAGTGGCCGGCCCGGCATTGATGCGCCGGGGCCTGCTGCTGATAAACATTGTTCACCACCTAAAACGATCCTGTATGTCGCTCGACTTCGAAAAGTATGCTGCTAAAGGAAATGCTTTTGTCCGGCTGGTTGCCGATGAGCTGGACGCGCCCAGGGCACGTGCCGGTCGCGTGATCAGTTCCGTCTTACATGCGATTCGCAGCAGTCTGCCAGTGGAAGACTCGCTCCGCTTGCTGGGGCTCCTGCCTTTTGCACTCAAGAGCGTGTATGTCGACGGGTGGGCGGCCGGTCACGAGAGGAAACCTGTTATACATCTCAACGATTTTCTTGCGCGGGTGATGAATGAAGATGCCGATCTCGCACTTTGTGATTTTGGTGACTATGAAAGCGAAAAGGAAGCGGTGGCTTCTGTATTTCGTGTACTGAATTATTTTGTTACCGATACCGAAATGGCGGCCGTTGTGGAGACGCTGCCCGTTCCCCTCCATGCATTTGTGTGGGATAGTATTGGCATCAATGCCGGGGCTGCGCAGGTTGTATAGCCTCGGTTAATAAACGTTTTGGTTCTTGTAACCGCAGACTTTCTACTTTAAAACGAAAAGTCATGAACAATCAACCCGCTTGGAAGTTCCAGGTGGGTTTTTTATTTGTTAGGCAGGGGTCTCAAGTTGTTCAATAATCTGAGCGCTTGGCTGTGCCTGCGCCCGAATCATTGCAGCATCGTTGACGAAGATTTATTCGGATCCAAGTCATCTCCACAACGCCTGCGGTGGCTACGCAACCTATCAACGATTTTATTTCATTTGGGATATTACCGGGCGTAGGCACAGCTATCCACCCGATCTGTGGGGTCATACTGCGTCTAGCAAATCCTGGGGAGTTGCTCTCCAGCCAGGTAGCTGATGATGCGATGACCGCCTGCAATTCCTTTTGCTACCACGGTGCCTGCATGTTCGGTACTCACTTCTCCAATGATGGCAGCATGTTCGCCATTGTAATGCTGGTGCAGCGTGCGGAGAAAGTCGGACGCTATTTCACGGCTAACGATGGCCACAAATATGCCCTCATTGGCTACGTACAACGGGTCCAATCCCAGCATTTCGCAGGCGCCTTCTACCTGTGGGTCGATGGGGATCGCTTTTTGGTCGAGGTTATAGCCAAGTTTGGTCAGGCCCGCAACTTCATTCAGCACAGACGCCAAACCGCCGCGGGTGGGGTCACGCAAAAAGCGGATGCCGCTTCCATAAGTCTCAACCAGGTTGATGACTGTGTGGTTAAGTGCGGTGGTATCACTCACGATATCCGTTTCAAAAGAAAGGCCTTTTCGTTTACTCATGATCGCAATGCCATGCGCAGCAAGCTTGCCGCTGAGGATGATTTTATCACCCGGACGAATATGCTGGTGGTGGATGCTGGCATTCCGGTGAACAACGCCAATGCCGGATGTATTGATAAAAAGTTGATCGCCTTTTCCCCTTTCTACCACTTTTGTATCGCCGGTTACAATTTGCACACCGGCTGTTTTCGCTGCCTGCCCGATACTTTGTAACACGGCGGCGAACTGTTCCATCTTTAATCCTTCTTCAATAATAAAGGCAAGGGAAAGGTAGCGCGCGGCCGCCCCGCACATGGCCAGATCATTGACTGTGCCGTTAATGGCCAGATCGCCGATATTACCCCCCGGAAAAAAGATCGGCGATACAACATAACTATCGGTACTGAATGCGAGTTTCCCTTCCAATGAAAAGCTGGCCCCATCGTGTTGCTGGTTGAGGAGCTCGTTGCCGAGTACCGAAAACACGCCGGATTGAAGGAGCCGCTGGGTGAGCAGTCCGCCACCACCATGTCCCATCGTAATGGCGTCGAAGTCGAAACGGGGAACAGGACAAGTTGTATTCATCGCTTGGTGCTTTAGAGGTAACAGGTATGTTTATGCGCTTTCCAGTTCAGGTGCAGTTGCATAGTGGTAGTAGGCCGCGCAAGCCCCTTCGCTGCTCACCATGGGTGCACCGAGCGGGTGTTCCGGTGTGCAGGCTTTTCCGAAATGCGGACATTGGCCGGGTTTTTTCAAACCTTTCATGATATCGCCACTGATGCAGGCAGGGTTCTCTTGAACAGGGGTGATACCAATAGTAAATTTTTTTCTTGCATTATAAGCTTCATATGCCTTGTTGACTTCATAGCCGCTCTGTGGAATCGGCCCGATGCCACGCCACACACGGTCGCTGGTCGCGAACACTTCGTTGATGGTTTCCATCGCCATCCGGTTGCCTTCGCGCTGCACATAGCGCGTGTATTGGTTTTCTACTTTGTACACACCTGCTTCGAGTTGCTGCACGGCCATTAGAATTCCCTGCAGGAGGTCAACGGGCTCAAAGCCTGTCACCACGATGGGCGTCTTATATTTTTCGGCGATCGGATAATACTCCTCCATGCCCATGATGGTACAAACATGTCCGGCTGCCAAAAAAGCATCAATGCGGTTGTCCTTGTCCGAGAGAATCGCTTCCATCGCAGGCGGCACCAGTACATGCGAAGCGAGGATGCTGTAATTGATTACACCTTGTTTGTGGGCCTGTACCACGCTCAGCGCGTTGGCAGGAGCGGTGGTTTCAAAGCCTACAGCAAAGAACACAACCTCCTTACCAGGATTTTCTTTTGCCAGCGATACCGCTTCAAGCGGCGAATAGAGTATGCGCACATCGGCACCGTCGGCCTTGGCCTGGAGCAGACTTTTGGAACTGCCCGGCACACGTAACATGTCTCCAAAAGAACAAAGTATGGTATTTGGCTGTTCCGAAAGCCAGATGGCTTCATCAATCACGCCGGTACTGGTAACACAAACAGGGCATCCCGGACCATGTACCATCGTGATTTGCTTTGGTAACAAATCCAGTAAACCGTTTTTTACGAGGCTATGGGTTTGGCCGCCGCAGATTTCCATCAGCGTCCATGGCTTTGTCGTGATTCGGTGCAGCTCCTGCAGGTATTGTTCCACCAATGCAGGGTCGCGGTATTCAGATAGAAATTTCATCGGCTGGCAATGGTTGTTTGGTTAATGCAATTCACTGGTCTCACCCATCTTCTCGAGGTAATAAAAGGTTTGCTTTGCCTCGGCTTCATCTACGATGCCAATGGCAACGCCCACATGCACCAGCACATAATCACCTTCTTTTGCTGCTGGCACCATGCATAAATTTACTTCCTTGCAGACGCCGCCGAACGACACTTTTCCAAAACGAAACGTGTCATTCAATTGCTGTGTGATCGAAAGTATTTTCCCTGGTATGGCTAAACACATAGTCTTAGTTTATAGTGTACCGGTAATTTGTTCTTTCGGATATTCAACCGCAGTGGCTGCGTTTTCGAGTTGGTAACAGGCCAGTTGTCCGAAGGCGATGCACTCATCATTCGGACTCAGTTTTCGATGGAAATAAAGCTGGTATTTGTTGTTTAGTTCCTGGCCTATCATCTCCACCAATAAGCGGTTTTGGAATACACCGCCGCTGAAAGCCAGCTTCCTGCAACCCGATGCTGCGGCACATCGCTTTATTATTTCCACAAGTGTTTTCAACAATCTGGCTGCGATTTGTTGTTTTGCAAGGCCGGCGTCGAGGTCATTCAACAGTGCAGGTACCAGGTCACTCCATATGATTTGACCTTCCAGCAGCCTCGCCGGGTAGGGTTCGATGAAGTCTGCATGGTATTGATCTGCCAATGCTTCCAGTTGCATCGCCGCCTGTCCTTCATACGTATTGCTGCTGCACACCCCGATGATGGCGGCCATTGCATCCAGCCACCTGCCCATACTGGAAGTGTGAAGTGAAATGGGCTGATCGATCAATTGGAGGTACCAATCCCACTCTTTACGGCTGAACAATTCTTTCAGACGTAGTTGATCAGATGGCCAGTGTTCGAGTACACTAAAAGCGGAGAGCCTTGGTTCACGACTCATTTTATCACCCAGGACCTGGCGAAACGACGCAAGCCTCGCAAATGTTTCCATGCGCTGCGCTTCGAAACGGATGACTTCGCTGCCCCAGATCTGATCGTCATCACCATATCCGGTTCCATCCCAGGCAAAGCAGAGTACTGCTTCTTGGCTGTTGAGCAAACCGTTCTCAGCCAGCACCGCTGCTGCATGCGCTTTGTGGTGCTGGATGTTGTATTGAGGTATCGAATGCTCATCGGCAAAAGCATTTCCATAGGCGGTACTTAGATAGCCGGGGTGTTTATCGGTGAGTACGGCACCGGGTTGAATGCCAGACAGGTTCAATACCTGCTGAAAGTTATCTGTAAAAGCCTGCCTGGCTTCTATACTTCCCTGTTTACCGAGGTACTGGCTGATGTACAACCTTTCTTTATCTAACAAGGCAAAACTGCTTTTCAAATCAGCACCCATGGCCAGCACTGGCCGATCCTGCTTTTCCAGCGTATGTGGATAATAGTTAGGCGCGAGCCCGCGGCTGCGACGGAGGATAATTTTTCTCCCTTGAGCTGTGAACTGGAGCACGCTGTCGTCCTGCGGTGCGAGAATCTGCCGGTCGTGCGTAACGATGCAGTCGGCGATTTCAAACAATTGCAGGAGCGCATCTTTATCGCGGTATACAATTGGTGCGCCGCTGATATTGGCACTGGTGGCCACCAATGGCTTTCCAAAATCTTTTGCAACCAGGTATAACAAGGGGTTGGACGGGAGCATGATTCCGATCCGGTGCAGCCCCGGGGCAATTAGTTCAGTGCAAATGCTGGTGGTCGGCGAAATCCCCGGCGTACACAGTACAATCGGCGCAGCAGCACTGGTGAGCGCGGCTTGTTCCCACTCATTTAACAGTGTATCATTGCTGATGGCCTGTAAGGATGGGTAGAGCAGGGCCAGTGGTTTGGCCGGGCGTTGTTTACGCATCCGCAAAGCACGAATGGCCTGCGCGTTGCCGGCATCGCAAAGCAACAAATAACCACCTGTTCCTTTGACCGCTACTACATGTCCCTTCCGCAGGTGAGCGTTCAGGAGTTCCAGCACTTCTTCGCTCTCACTCGTTACGCATTCCTTGGAAGAGTGGTAGAGGTGGAGCGGGATGGCGCAATGTGGACAGGAATTGGTTTGACTATGAAACCGGGGGTCGGCTGGATTTGTGTATTCATGCAGGCAATCCGGACACATATCGAACGAATCCATGCTTGTATGCTCGCGCTCAAAGGGGAGGGCCTTCATTATCGAATAACGCGGTCC
>JAGWTK010000271.1 GCA_028876035.1 Bacteroidota bacterium | reverse complement strand
AACCGGTGCTGGTTCCAATCCAAGCCAGCCCAGGTAAGCATCAGGTTCGTTGAGCAACAACAACGATGTGCTGGAGTTGATACCCAATTTCTTCCAAAGAGGTGTTCCTGAATATCCAGCGCTGGCCATAGGCTCTGTTTTTAGTCAATTTTCGGGTTATGCACAGCTTATGCACCGCTTTGCACAGTCAATTCACAGCCAATGCATGAATATTTCGGCGACTTCCCGCCGAAACCCTTTACAGTCCTCATATCTGGCTCACAATCAGGCTGTGGAAAAATTAAATCTTTCCAAATTTGGAAGCTGGGTGTGAAAAAGTGTTATTTTGTGTCAATAAATGTCAAAATCGGGTTTCTTCATCCTAAATGATTCATTTACTAGGCGAATACGAGGTTACGCTGGACCCCAAAGGTCGCTTCCTGCTTCCTGCCAAGCTGATCAGTCAGTTGCCGGAGGGGGCTTCGACCCAGTTTGTTGTTAACAGGGGGTTCGATGAATGCCTGAACCTCTATCCTATGCCCAACTGGCTCCTGGTATCCTCTGAAATTGAAGATTTGCCCGATCACGACGAAGACAACCGCAAGTTAAAGAAGTATTTCAACTATGGGGTGGCCACGGTAGACCTGGACGCTGCCAACCGGGTGTTATTACCCGGTAACCTGAAAGAGTATGCAGGCCTTGGAAAAGATGTGGTGCTGTCCTGCTCCAAGAAACGAATAGAAATCTGGGATAAAAGTAAGTTCCATCAGTTCTTTGATTCCTTTACGCCAGCTGCCTACAGCAGTCTGTACAACAAAGTGATGACCCACAAGCAGGGGTAACGGCGGTTATGGATAACAGTTATACCATACCATCCGTTGCTGAGCCTGGAGGGTATCATGTGCCGGTTTTATTGAAAGAGGTTTTGGATGGCCTGGAGATAAAACCCGGCGGCGTGTACATCGATTGCACCTTCGGCGGAGGCGGACATGCAAGGGCTATTCTGGCACAACTGAACGAGAAAGGGCGGATGCTGGTGTTCGACCAGGATGCAGACGCTGCTGTCAATCTGCCGGACGACAAGCGGGTGGTTTTTGTGAACAGCAATTTCCGCCACCTCCTGCGATTTATGCGGCTTCACCGGGTAGAGGCAGCGGACGGAATACTGGCCGACCTCGGCGTGAGCAGTCACCAGTTTGATGAAGCCGATCGCGGTTTTTCCACCCGGTTCGATGCTGACCTGGACATGCGGATGGATCGACGCCAGTCGGTGACGGCATTTGAAATTGTGCAACAGTATGATGAGCAGCAACTGCACCGACTGTTTGAACAGTACGGAGAAGTGACCAATGCAAAAACACTGGCAAAGACGATTGTAACTGCCAGGAGTAACACTTCGCTCAAAACAATCGACCAGTTCAAAGCAGCCCTGCACAGCGTAGTAAAAGGAAATCCCAAAAAGTATTTCGCCCAGGTGTTCCAGGCATTGCGCATCGAGGTAAACAATGAAATGTTAGCCTTGCGTGAATTACTGGAGCAACTTCCTGCAGCCCTGGCACCTGGTGGTCGTGCCGCGATCATCACTTTTCATTCACTGGAAGACCGGATGGTGAAACAGTTTTTCAAACAGGGAAGTTTTGAAGAAGCCGGCTTTCATCCTTTCGAAACGACTACTGTCGACAACCCCTTCCACATCGTCACAAAAAGACCGGTGACTGCCTCTGAAACCGAACTTAAAATAAACCCGCGTTCCAGAAGCGCCAAACTCAGGATTGCTGAGCGAAAACAGTAAAGCGATAACAGTTAACCCAGCCAGAAAAGCAGGTATGGCATTAAAAACACAACAACAGGAGGCCAGGCGCGACTGGAAAAAGTTGCTGAACTACGGCTGGATCGTGAAGAACATCCCCTTCTTCCTCTTCTTGAGTGTACTGGCAGTGGTATACATCTATAACGGTCACTATTCAGATAATACCGTTAAGGATATTAACAGAACAAGCAAGGAATTGAAAGAATTGCAATACGAGTATAAATCCCTGAAAAGCGAAGTGATGTTTCGGAGCAAGCAAAGTGAACTGGTGAAAGCAGTAGCACCACTCGGGTTAAAAGAACTGACGACACCGCCGATGGTGCTGAAAGACTCTTTAGCCGGAAGTCGGTAGTCTTTAGTCGATAGCCAATAGTCGTGAGTAATCGTTAGTGGTATATAAATGAAGCAAAACTTAAAATAGAACTGGATACAGCCTGAAGCTGGTAGCCAGCAGCCTGGAGCTTAAAAGTGGAAGTAAAAAAAGACATATTATGGCGCGTTTACCTGGGCTTTATCGGCATTGTGCTGCTAAGCCTTTGTGTATTGGGACGCGCTGTGTATATCCAGCAATTCCAGGGCGCATACTGGAAGAGTAAAAGCGATAGCCTGCATACGCGGCTCATGCCCATGGCGGCCGAACGTGGTACTATTTACAGCGAGAGTGGCGATATGCTCAGCACTTCGGTACCTTATTTTGATATCTATATCGATTTTGGAGCAGACGGACTTCGCGACAAGAACGGAGAAAGATTTACAAAAAATGTTGACTCACTGAGTATGGCCCTTGCCGCGTTCTTTGGCGATAAGAAATCTTCTGTCTACAAAAAAGAATTGCAGGCAGGCTACCGGGCTAAAGACAGGTACTATCTCCTTAAAAAGAACCTTTCTTTCGAACAGTATAAAACACTGCGCACTTTTCCGCTGGTTAACCAGGGCCGAAATAAGAGTGGCTTTATTGCCGAAGTGAAAAACAAGCGACTCAATCCCTTCGGTCTGCTCGCCAACAGAACCATCGGCCTGTCGCGTGACTATATCAATGCCGACGGTAAACTGGTGAACCAAAACGTTGGCCTCGAAAAAACCTATGACAGTCTGCTGAAAGGAGATAAGGGTCAGCGTCTCGTCCGTTTTATCAGTGGTGGTGCATTTATTCCGGTTGAAGGGTCTGAAATAGAACCACAAAACGGAAAAGACATCATCACCACCATCGATGTGAATACACAGGATATTGCTGAGAATGCGCTGATGAAAATGATGATCGACAACGACGCAGCGCACGGTACCTGCATCGTAATGGAAACAGCGACCGGTAAAATAAGGGCACTCGCCAACCTCGGCAAACGGCCAGATGGCAACTACTGGGAAGACTATAATTATGCGTTGATGGCAACCGAGCCTGGATCAACTATCAAACTGGCCACCCTGCTCTCGGTATTGAGTGAAGGTAAAGCCACTCTTGAACAACCCGTACTGGTGGGCAGCACCGGTCATGACGTTGTAGGTCCGCGTACCGTTACAGATGCTGAACCACAACCGAAGCCGGTAGAAACGGTGCGCGAGTGTTTCGCCCACAGTTCCAATGTGGGTATGAGTAAAATTGCTTACAACGCGTTTGCCACGCAGCCTGATAAATTTCTTGAATACCTGCACCGTTATCATTTTGATGCGAGATCGGGTATCGATCTCCTGGGCGAAGAGAAGCCCCGGTTACCACGCATCAAAAGAAACACCGAGGGGCTGCACGCGATGGTAACCATGAGTTTTGGGTACGCCATCGAAGTAACGCCGTTGCAAACACTCATGCTCTACAATGCCGTTGCAAACAACGGTAAGATGCTGCGTCCCTACCTCGTTAACCGGATTGAGGAAAACGGGAAGCTGATAAAGCAATTTGAGCCGGAAGTAATCGAAGAAAAAATTGCGGAAGAAAACGTAATCAAATCGGCGCAGCAATGCATGCGGGCGGTTGTGGTCGAAGGAACCGGCAGGGTTCCCTTCCGCGATGCGCTCTATAGCGTAGGCGGAAAAACAGGCACCGCGCATGTGGCAGGAAAAGGAATCGACTACGATGATGGCGTTTACCAGGCTTCCTTCGTTGGCTATTTTCCTTTTGAGCAACCGAAATATACCTGCATCGTGGTTATAAGAACCAAACCGCATCCTGCCGTACATATGGGCGGACAAGTAGCTGCACCTGTTTTCCGGGAAGTGGCCGATAAGTTGTTCGCGGCTGAAAGCATCCGCCAGGCATCGCAGGGACTGAACGGATTGAAGAAAGACAGCAGCGCTTTTTATTATGCAGGTCAAACACATGACATCAGTACGGTGATGCGCCAGTTGCAACTTTCATTTGTGGATTCGTCAAATAGCCAATCCTGGGGCAGCATGTACGGCAGCAATGGTCAAATGGTGTTGAGTGCAAAACAGATGACTTCGAATACGATGCCCAATGTAAAAGGACTTGGCCTGCGGGATGCCTTGTATGTATTGGAAAGCAGGAACCTGAAAGTGATGGTAAAAGGCAGCGGGAAGGTAGCGGCGCAAAGTATCGAACCGGGTGCAGCGATTGCAAAAAATCAACCCGTGAAAATTGAATTGAATTAACATGGTGGTACTGCAGGATATATTGTATAAAGTGAGCATTCGTTCAGTGCATGGCAATACCCAGGCAGCGGTGGCCGATGTACAAACCGATTCGCGGAAAGTGGAAAAGGGGACGGCATTTATCGCCGTTAAGGGAACTGCTGTCGACGGGCACCAGTTTATCGCGGCTGCGATCGAAAAAGGCGCCACAGCCATCATATGCGAACAGTTTCCTGCCGTACTGGACGAGGCTATTACATACGTGCAGGTAGAGAACAGTGCTGCAGCCGCAGGGTACATGGCGCACAATTTTTTCGGACAGGCGTCTGAGAAAATCAAACTCGTGGGCGTCACCGGCACCAATGGAAAGACGACCATTGCAACCCTGTTGTATAAACTGTTCACGGCGCTCGGATATAAATGTGGGTTGCTGAGTACTGTGCAAAATCATATTGGAGATGAAGTGCTGCCGGCAACGCATACCACGCCCGATCCTATTTCACTGAATGCGATGATTAAGCGGATGACAGATGAGGGGTGCACCCATGTGTTTATGGAATGCAGTTCACATGCGATTCACCAACACCGCATCGCCGGTTTGCAGTTTGCAGGTGGGTTGTTCTCCAATATCACCCATGATCACCTCGATTATCATAAAACCTTTGATGAATATATCAGGGTCAAGAAGTCGTTTTTTGATCATTTGCCTTCAGCTGCATTTGCGGTTTCAAATCTCGACGACAAGCGCGGCGCTGTAATGCTGCAGAATGCGCATTGCGCCAAATACTACTATAGCTTAAAAACCCTCGCAGATTTCAAGGGGCGGATCCTGGAAAACGGGCTGGCCGGACTGGTAATGACGGTGAATGACCAGGAAGTGCACTTCCGGATGATTGGTGAGTTCAATGCCTACAACCTGCTCGCTGTTTACGGTGCCGCCATTTGTATGGGTGAGGATCGGCATGAAGTGTTGCGTTGTTTGAGTGTGCTTACCGGGGCGGAAGGCCGGTTCGATTATATCGTTTCGGCCAATGAAAAGGTCGTTGGAATTGTAGATTATGCACACACCCCCGATGCCCTTGTAAATGTTCTCGGAACTATTCAAAAGCTGCGAAAAGGCCACGAGCAAATCATTACCGTGGTGGGTTGCGGGGGCGACCGCGATAAAACAAAACGTCCGGTCATGGCTGCAGAAGCATGCCGGCTGAGCGATCGGGTGATACTTACTTCAGACAACCCGCGCAGTGAAGAACCAGCGGCCATTTTACATGATATGGAGCAGGGTTTGAATACAGCTGCAAAACGAAAAACGATTTCTATAGCAGACAGGAGGGAGGCGATAAAGACAGCGATTAGTTTGTCGGGTCCGGAAGACATTGTGCTGATAGCCGGCAAGGGACATGAGAAATACCAGGAAGTGAAAGGTGTGCGCCAGCATTTCGAT
>JAGWTK010000270.1 GCA_028876035.1 Bacteroidota bacterium | reverse complement strand
AGATAGGTATCGCTCTTTTGTGCATCCTGGGCCGCTGCAGCGGCTACCAATAGTAAACTAAGAGAAAGCGATGCAAAGTGAAAAGATAAGTGTCGCATATACTGTTCTTTATTGTTGACGTTCGATGGTGGCAGCCTTCTTGCCCAGGAGACGCAGCAAGGATGGGAACACAATCAGCAAAAGCGGCAGGCCGGCGATGAAACCGCCAATCACCGCAATAGCGAGGGGCTGGTGCAATTGGGCGCCCGCTCCGATACCCAGTGCCAGCGGTAACAACGCGATAATTGCACCGAGTGCTGTCATCAGCTTTGGCCGCAGCCTTGTTGAAATGGCATATACAATGGCATCTTCCCTTTCCATCTCCCGGAGGGCTTCGCGGTACTGCTGAAAAGTGAAAATGGCGTTTTCTCCGATAATACCCACAATCATGATCAAACCGGTATAACTTCCTACGTTGAGCGGGGTTGCGGTTAACCACAAAGCCCAGTAACAGCCTGCAATGGCCAGTACTGCAATCAGCAGGATGGAAACAGCTACGGCAATATTTCTGAACAGGAATAATATTACGCCGAATACGAGCAAGCTGGCAGAAACAAGAATCAACAGTAATTCGCGAAACGACTGCTGTTGTTGGGCATAGGCACCCCCGTATTCGATGTGATACCCACGGGGAAGACTAACCGAACTTGCCACCTGCTGCTTTATTTTGGTCATTACCGTTCCAAGATCGCTGTTTTCCAGCCTGGCCGTCACTACGCCCATGGCTTCGAGATTTTCACGTTGTATTTCTGCATCCCCGGTGTTCACTTCTATCTTAGCCAGCGACTGGATCGGGTTGAGTTTGCCATTCGGCAGAAAAATGGAAATGTTTTCTATATCCTTTACCCCTCGTTTGCGGCTTCCGGGGTAGACCAGTCGCAAAGGTGTTTGTTGTTCTTTTTCCAATACGGATCCTGCGATATTTCCTTCCAGCGAGGTTTGTAGCTGAAATTGAAGACTGGAGGGATTCAGTCCAAATTGCGCCAGCCTTGCATAGTCCGGTACCACGCTCACCGAAGGTCCGGCGATGACGATACCATCGAATACATCTGCAGCGCCTTCTACCTTGTCTACTACTTCGGCTACGTTTTTTGAAAGCGCTTGCAATTGTACGGGGTTGTCGCCAAATATTTTTATTTCAACAGGTTGAACCGATGTCATCAGGTCGCCCAGCATATCGCCGATTACCTGACCGAAATCGATGCGCAGCGATGGCTGGCTGGCTTCTATTTTCTTGCGGATATCGGTAATAACTTCTTCGGTACTTCGTTTGCGGTTGGATTTTAATTGTATGAGGTAATCACCCGTATTCGGTTCAGTAATGAAAAATCCCATCTGTGTTCCGGTGCGGCGGGAATAGGTATTCACTTCTGGTACGGATACGATCAGTTTTTCTGCCTCACGCAGCATTCGATCGGTTTCATCGAGCGAAGTGCCGGGCGGCGATGCATAATCGAGTACAATACTTCCTTCATCCATTTCGGGGAGAAAGCCGGTTTCCAGTTGGGGTAACAACCAAACAATGGAAACACCGCATGTCAGGATGATCAGCAGGGCGATAATGGGAAACCGGATGAAGGAACGAACCCAGCGTTGTGTTTTGACCGGGTGCGATACTTGGATGCGTGCAGCCTTTTTTTGCGGCGAGCGCGAAAGCAGCAAATAAATCACGGGCAGCCCAATCCAGGTGACCAGGAAAGAAGCCACGAGGGTTAGCATCATGGTATTGGTGAGCACTTTAAAATAAGCGCCCGCAACGCCACTCATCCATTCAAAGGGGAGAAAGATTACGATGGTGCTGATAGAAGACCCCAGCATGGCGGGCAACAGGTATCGAATCGCTTTAGGCACCAATACACCGGCGGGTTCGCCGGGAAATTCTTCATGCGTACGATGAATTTGTTCCACCACTACAATCGCATCGTCGATCACCAGGCCAATCGCCGCAGCAATGGCTCCAAGGGTCATGATATTAAAAGTATAGCCAATGCAGTAAATGCCGATTAGCGAAAGCGCCAGGGTAACGGGAATGGTGAGCAAAATAGTTAGGCTCGCTTTCAGCGAACGCAGGAATACAATTGCCACAGCGATCGCCAGTAATAAGCCTATCCAGAGGCTATCTTCTACACTTTTGATAGAAGTATTTACAAAATCTGCCTGTTTGTAATAAGGCCGAAGGCTAACAGCGGAGGGTAGGATAGATTTCAGTGCTTCTACTTTTTTGTCCATCGCATCTGATAGCTCCACCAGGTTGGCATTGGGCTGTTTGATAACAGCAATGAGTATACCATCATGGCCGTTGGCATTGATACGCGTATATTCTACAGCTTCCCTGATTTGTACCGATGCGATATCGCCCAGTTTAACTATCCGGTGTCCATCATTTCTTATAACGATGTTTTCAAGATCGCTTATGCTGTGTACGGTGGCATCCGTGACCGACAGATAGAGGTAGCGGTAGTCTGCCATATAACCGTTGGAGCGGATAAAATTGGTTTGCCCAATTGCCGTATTGACCTGGTCTGGTGTGAGGGCCAGCGCACTCATCTTTGCGGCGTCCAGGTCTGCCCAGTATTCTTTTGATTTACCCCCTATTACACGGATTTCGGCTACCCCCGGTACCTGCGAGAGAAATGGTTTGATGCTGTAGTTGGCCAGCATTTTCATGTCGATGGGCGAACGGTCATGTCCTTCGAGTGTATAGCCCATCACCGGCAAAATCGATGGATTCATTTTTTCTACCGTGATATTTAATTCCGCCGGGAGCAGGCTTCGTACCTGGTTTATCTTCGACTCGATCCGCTGCTGGCTGATATCGATATTTGCATCCCAATCCATAAAGGCAGAAATCTCGCAGGTTCCCCGGCTAGTCGTGCTGCGAATCATGCTCAGACCCGGTACCTGTTTGATGGCATTTTCGAGTGGTTTCGTAACCGTGACCATCATTTTGTTCACCGGCTGCAGTCCAGCATCGGCGATCACTTTTATTTTCGGGAAGGTAATTTCGGGGAACAAAGAAACCTGGATACGGGTGTACAGCATTACGCCGCCGGCCAATACAAGTGCCAGCAAAACCGACAAAGGATTTTTATACTTCGAAAAAAAATCCTTCATGGCTGTACAATTTTGACACGTGCTGTATCCGACAGTCCATAGTTGCCACTAACAATAATTCTATCGCTGGCGGTAAGCCGGGGAGAAAGGATTTCGATGCGTTCTGGTGTTTCCAGTCCCTTGGTGACCGGTGTTTTTACAGCTGTGCTGCTATCAATCATTTTCATAATCCAAAAGGCCGACTGTGTTTCGTCCGATAGCACGGCGGTTCTTGGAACCGAAACGACGGAATGCGGTGTCGTTTTCGCGATCCGTACTTTGGCGATAAGATTTTCAGGAATATCCTGGCTTGCATTTATTTTGATGAAAACAGACTGAGTTTGGGCCGTAGGGTCTACCGCGGGCATTTCACCTGCAATCTGACCGGTAAATTTTTCGCCATCCGGGAGGGTCAGTTCAACCGTCTGGCGTTGTTTCACGATGGGCCTTAGTTCGTATGGCAGATCCAAGAGAAAAGCAAAACTGTTTTTGTTGCTGATGACCGCCAATTGTTCGCCGTCCTGCACATAATCACCGGCCTGGTGGTTTAACTGCGTAATAAAACCCTGTTCCTCCGCGCGGATATTATTGGTTCCGGAAAACCGAAAACTGGAGTCAAGTGCATTGACTGCATTCCCGAGACTCTTTGCTTCTTTGGTAGTAATGGTAAACAAAAGCTGACCCCTTGAAACATATTGCCCCGGCCGGGTAAAATTCGACTGCAGGTAGCCGTTGGCATTTGCTTTTACAAAACTTTTTTGCAGGAAGGAAGATGTGGCATTGAGTTCTGCATAGTTGGCGAGAGGCTCATTACTGATGCCTGATACTGTTACCGGTGTTTCTGCGCGTTCCGTGGGTATTTCTTCTTCGGCCGGTTTTTTTTCTGCCGGCTGGCAGCCTGTGATCCAAATGGCAACGATAAAAAAATATAGTTTATGCATGTTGTTTATCGGTTCCAGTAATTGATTTGATTGATAATCTGCATCCGGCTGGCGTAATTCTGCGTAAGCAGGTTTTTTGCGGACAGGTAGTTATTGATGGCGATGATCAGATCCGGGATATGCGCATCGCCGGTTTCCAGTAACTTAATATTCGCGTTTATCAAACCTTCTGCATACTTGATTTGTCGCTGGATATCTTCTGTGAGTGCTGCAGTTGATCCGAGCTGTTGGTAGAACTGGGCCAGCTGCTGCCGGTATTGACTGGTAAAAAACTGCTGGTATCCCTGCCGGGTACGTTCTGCCAGCGCTATTTTGCTGTATTGAATTTTACGCTGGTGACCGTCGTAAATGGGAATGGATATACTCAGGCCAAAACTGGTTCCAAAATTCCGGTACCCCTGGAAGCTGAATGCAGAGTTATAACCGGCATCTGCGAACAGGTTTATTTTTGGCTTATACGAAAAATCTACGAGCAGCCGGTTGTTGACGAGTTGCAGACTGTCGAGGTAAAACTTTCGGAAAAAAGCTGATTCCGCCAGTTGTGGCGGTAGCTGCAGGCGCAGATCGGGAGCACTGAGTAATGCAGTTGCCGTATCCTGGATACCTGCGAGGTAATTCAATTGGGCAAAGTCGTACTGCCATTGGATACGCAGCTGTTTGGCGGCAAGCTCCTGTTGTTGCATGGTTACCAGGAAGCTGAGATAATCCGTTTGCCGGTACACATTTGTTTTCGTAAGTTCTTTCAACAACTTTTCTTCCTTGCTCAACAGTGCGTTGATGGAATTGGCGAAATCGAGTTGAAGCCAGTCGCTGTATACCGTGATGTATTGCGCCGTCACCGATCGGCTGATATCCTGTTCAGATAATTTACCGGTATTATTGACGCCTTGGTTTTGTATGGTAACGGCGTCCAACTGGGTTTGCAGGTTTTTTTTGGTCACGATAGATTGGTTTACGCCTACCAATGCACTTAGCTGACCACCATTGGAAATGGCACCATCGTAGCCGAAACCGTTTATCACAGGCGCAAAACTGTTCAGGCTGCTGGCATTTACCTGCGGACGATAACCTGCTCTGATGCGAAGGCTGTCCTGCTGGTTAGTGGCCACCTGCAGCCGGTAATCGGCAAGCAGCGGGCTGTTACCGATCGCTGCGCTGACAAAAAAAGAAAGATCCTTTACCTGTGAAAAACAAGTTGCTGTTGTCAGGAGAATTCCTGAGAGGGCAATAACAATCCTGCAAAGCTTTTTTTTAGTCTTCATCTTTTTCCGCTCTCAGAAAATTTCCTTTGCTGTCAAAAAATATATCATACCCGGCCGCTTCCGCTTCGTATTCGGTATGCCCATCGCGCAAACTGATTTTTGCTGTTTCGGTGACGCGGCTGCCCGGATAGTTTTTTGCAAGGTATTGTTTTGCCGGGGCCGGAAGCATTGACAGAGGTTGTGCTTCTTCTGAAGCCTTCCAGGTTCCCTGTGCATCGTACACGGCAGACAGCTTTTTACCATTAAGAACAAACGATGCCTCAAAATCATTCTTCTCTTTTGTCCAGCGAACCTGGCGGGCAGTGTTGAATTGTTGCTGGAAAGCCGACTTTACGGCAGCAGGTGCCTGCGCATGGAGGAGTTCCGAACATACCAGCAGTAACCCGAACAGCACTATGTTTTTGTGTGGCATAAAAAATATTTTTTGTTTATAGAGCTAAGCTAGTACTCAATTCTGTTGATATTCTGGAGGGGGCCTTCAGGATTTTTC
>JAGWTK010000269.1 GCA_028876035.1 Bacteroidota bacterium | reverse complement strand
GGCAACGCCACCCGGTCAAATTCCTTGAACATCGTCACCGCCTGTTTTTTACTATCTGTAATGTGTAAACGCGTACAGAATCCGTCAAGGATGTCTTCCACCCTTTTGAATGGATCGTTCAGTACAAAGCGGCGCACAGGAATATCGTCGATCAGCTTTCCATTTTTGTCAACGATGTAAATCACATTGGCCGCTTCAGAGTCTTTGTGGTATTTGCGGAGGTGTTCATTGGCTTCTGCGATCGTCATATCCTTGCTTACCGTAGCAAAGTCGGTATTGAGAATTCTCGCAACACTGTTTTCCGGGTATCCCAGCAGGTCATGCGTCGTTTTTTTATTGTCATTGCTCAGCAGGTCCAATGCCGCAGAGCGATCAATGCCTTTGAGAGAGGATAGAAACGTCAAACGGTCGTCGGAGCTCAGGGCATTCAGCAAAGCGGCTGCTCTTTCATTCGGAAGATCCTGGAAAATGTCTTCCTGCACTGGCAGTTCGAGATAGGGAAAGACCTGGATCTGTTTAGAAAGCGGAAAAGAATTGAATGCCGCAAGAACATTTTCCACCGGCAGGTCTTCCAGTAAGGCCGATACTTCTGCAGCGTGAACAGTCGGTTTTTCTTTTGTAAAGCCAAGCAGCCCGCTAAAATCTCCTTTGCGGATTTTGTCACGCAGTTCCTTTAGTTTTTGTCCGGAGAGCTTAAATATGTCTGTCATGACGATCTTTTTTGGTATCGGGTATCGGGTATTAAGTACAAAGTACATAGTACTTAGATACCCCTGTGCGGCTGGCTTTGTTCAGGTAGTTAAACTCTAGGTGGGGCTCTTTTTTCTTGCTGCTTGCGCTTACCATTCAAGCGCTTGTTCAAATGCTGCTGTTTTGTACGCAATGTAAGGTACAAATACAGTTGCAAGTTTTCTGTCGCTGGGGCCAACTGTTGCGAGCAGTTTTAGGTTACCAAACGGCTCGACTTTGGAAAAGCGTTTGGGGGCGTTATATTTTTACCAAGCGGCTCGCCTGCCAAAATAAGCGCGTTGTTACACTCAAAGAACTTTAAACCTTAAACCCTTAAACCTTTAAACTTCTACAGCTCGCAATGCAACCGCAGCGCGATAACACTCACCGGGCCGCGGTCTTTGTTGTATCCCGGATGCGCCACGAACTGGTAATCCGGGCTGATCCAAACATGGCGGTAAATCAGCGCATAGCTGTAAAACAGTTCAATAATTTCTTCAGCACCGTAATTGAGATTCCCATCACCGATCATAAATCCGTAGCCGCCGTGCTGGAGATACGTACGATGGTCTTTTCCCAGGCCATTGGCAGCCAGGGCTGCACCCCATTTGTCACCCTTGCGTTGCCACTGACTGCCGTTGAATGAACAGCCGATGGTGAAGCTGCGGTCGATTTCAGTGAAGGCCCAGGTTTCGTTTTTTGCATCGTTCCAGCTATAGCGCAGGAAGGCGCCGCCATTTTTACCATTGTATTCGCTGTTCAGGTAAAACCCGCGCTTATCGCGGCTATACATGCGCGTTGTGGTTACATCGGGGGTTGTGAAAAAGAGGATGCCGCTGTCTATCGCCTGCTGGTAATTGCCCATACGAGCTTTGTTGTAGAAAACGCCCGTCCTGATGATCCATTCCTGTTGATTCTTGAAATTCCATTTCCGTTCAACTTCTATTACCGTGCCATACGCTTTGTCGATGTTTTTATCGAGTACAGGTCCGTTCGCATTTTCCGGCACCTGCACCAGTGCAGCGCGCAGGGCCCACAACGTTTTTTTTAATTCCATTGCTAATCCTGTCGTATATCCCCGTGTGTTGGCGGGATAATCCCAGGCTGCGGCACTCATCAGGCTCCAGTTCATGAAATCGGTTCTCGGGTCATGACTGTGACTATTGTCATCAAAGAAATCGTCCATGCTGAACTTGCCCGCACGGATCGCGACATATTCTTTGGGTTCATCCTGCCGCAATTGGTTTTGATCTTCTTCCAGTAAATGAGTGCCTGCGGTCAACGGAAACTTTTGCTCCACATAAGCGCGGGCGAGATAGAGCTTGGGTGTGGCGGATCCTACACGGAAGGTTTCGCCGTTGGTAAAGCCAGCAATACCGAGGGTTTTGCTCAAGCCTGAACCACCGGAGACTTCGGGGTTGACGTACAAGGCTGCGTTCTTCCACAAACGCCGACCGATATAGATGGTGCTGGTAAGAGAGGTTTTTACATTTTCTGAAGTTTCTAAGCTATTGGTGCCCGAATATGCCGCTTTAAAATCGAAATGATATTGCGGTACTACGGTCGCCTGTGCGTGCAGGGTCCAGTTTCGCTGTGCCGTGCTGTCGTGAATGATCTGGGCGTTGAAGGATAAGGTTGCTCCCAGCAGGGCCAGGATGCTGCCGATTCGTTTCATCAGGTGTTGAAAAATTAGTGCGCAAAAATAGCAGGACTATCTGCTAATGCCATACCATACCGTGCCAATCTTTGCAATAAGGATGCGAAAGCAAAAAAAATATCCGTTCCCATTCAAAAAAGAATTTCTTCCTGCCGTTTATGGAATTCTTTTGCCTTCCACATCTTAGAACGGCAGGTACGCCGGACAACTTCTTCTCTGCCGTAAGATGCCGGTTCTTACGGTTTGTGCAATCAAACTTGGGCAATGCATGCTTCTTAGCTGCGGGTTGCTTTATTAATCATCTCACAAACCAGATTGTATGGAAACATCGCAAATTCTACAGGCAGATGTATTGGATATTATTTTCGACGACCGCAACAAAGCCTACGGTGCTTACGAACTGCGCCGGCACTACCGGGCCCGGCTAACGAAAGCTATCGGAGGAATGGTCTTGTTTACAGGGCTGTCGCTTACGACATATTTATTGCTGGCATCAGAAAAAACAAGTCAAAAACAAACCCTTGTGGGTCCGGATATTTTTATTGCCAAAGTCGAGCCAAAGGAACAGGTTGAAAAGCCCCCGGTAACACCGCCTCCGCCGAAAGAGATTGTAGACGTCAAGACAAAAATGTTTACAACTATTAAAATTGTTCCAAACGAAGAGGTGAAAGAGAATGAGGCACCCCCTGAACAAACAGATCTGGATAATGTAAAGATTGGAAACGTTAACAAAGACGGCAAAGACTTCGATGGTACCATGGTTCCAAATGAAGTGGAGAATAAGGGAATAGTAGCAGCGCCAAAGAAAGAAAACGACGATGATATCGTATTCCGGAAAGTCGAGATCGAATCTGAATATCCCGGAGGTACTGGAGCATGGGCAGCCTTTCTTAACAGACGTCTCGATTATCCACAAGAGGCGATCGATCAGGGAGTTCAGGGTACGGTTATGATTGAGTTCATTGTTGACAAACAGGGACGAGTTAGTAACGTTATTCCCATTAGCGGCCCGGAAGAACTGATAAAAGCAGCTATCGCCGTCATCAAGCAAAGCGGACAGTGGAAACCCGCTATTCAAAATGGTATTCAAGTAAATTCATACAAACGTCAGCCGATTACATTCAGGCTGCCCGAATAGGAAAATCATTCAACGCGCACAAGAAGGAGGACAATGGCCAACGGGATGTTGGTCATTCAGTGGCCGGTACTGCAACCGGTCACTTCCTTTTTTGGGGAAGTTCTAAGTTCTAAGTGGTAAGTTGTAAGTTTTCGCGTTAGGCACCGTCCCCTGCGGGAGACGGTGCTGAGAATAGGGTTGAAGATTCTTTTAGCAATATATGTTCCCCTTCGGGAGACAGTGCTGACAAAAACACGATGCCGCACCCATATCTTATACCTTCAAATCTTCTATCTTAAATCTTTAGCGGCACTCATCAAATTGAGAAACAGCTGCAATCGGAACCCCGCACTTCCGGTTAGTCCCATTTTCACATTTGCATATTTTCATATTCGCACATTAATGTACAGCTCCCACTTTCTTCAGCAGTTTCCAGTTACTCCTGTGGTGCATAAAATGAAACACCATCGAATATATCGTAGGCAAGATCAGCAAAGTGAGCACGGTGGCCGTGATCAGTCCGCCGATTACCACAATGGCCAGCGGCTTTTGCGTTTCACTGCCGATGCCGGTGGATATGGCCGCAGGCATTAACCCAATCATTGCCATCAGCGCCGTCATCACCACCGGACGCACCCTGGAGATCACGCCCTGGCGGATTGCGTCATCAGGTGCCATGCCAGCCTCCAGGTTTTTGCGGAAGACGGAGATTAGGATAACACCGTTTTGAATACACACCCCAAACAACGCGATAAACCCTATGCCAGCAGAGATGCTGAAATTGATACCTGTAAGGTGCAGGGCCATGATGCCACCAATTAGTGCAAATGGTACGTTGATGATCGTAAGAATAGCATCTTTCACATTACCATAGGTGATGAACAAAATGAGGAAGATGGCAAGCAAACAAATCGGAACCACGCGCGCCAATGTTTTGGTAGCGCGTTGCTGATTTTCGAATTCACCATTCCAGGTCATTCTATACCCCCCCGGCAGGTGGACTGCCTCATTCACTTTTTGTTGCGCTTCGGCAATGGTGCTGCCCAGGTCGCGTCCACGCACGGAGAACTTCACCGCAATATGGCGCATGTTGTTGTCGCGAAAAATAAAAGCCGGACCGGTGAGTGTTTTCAACACGGCGATTTCTTTCAGCGGAATCTTCGCGCCATCGTTGGTGGGTACCATCAGGTTTTCGATCACTTCCGGACTGGCCCTGAATTCTTTCTGGTAACGCACCCGTACATCAAATTTCCGTTCGCCTTCGTATAGCTGCGTGGGCGACTTGCCGCCAATCGCCATTTCAATGACGGCATTGGCATCGGCCGTGTTAACACCATAAAAAGCCATCTTCTGCTGATCGAGTTCGATGCGGAATTCGGGCTGACCCAGGTTGCGTAGAATACCCAGGTCTTCAATGCCGCGCACAGTTTTCAGTTGATTGAGTACACTGTCGGCCTTATCATCAAGTGTTTTGAAATCGGGACCAAATATTTTTACCGCGAGCGCCGCATTCACACCGGCTACCGCTTCTTCCACGTTATCGCGGATGGGTTGGGAATAGTTGAACGTAATGCCGGGGAACTTACGCAGCTGCGCATCCATCTCGTGGATCAATTCCTCCTGTGTGATCTTGCGTTCCCATTGCTTTTTGGGTTTAAGGTCTACCTGTATCTGCACATTGAAGAATCCCTTGGGATCGGTTCCGTCATTGGTACGACCTACCTGCGACAGTGTTTGCTTTACCTCCGGAAAATGTGCCAGGATATCAATCATTTTATTCGAGATCGTGTTGGCTTCGGTGAGCGATACGCTCATGGGCAGTTCCGCTTCTACCCACAATGCACCTTCATTGAGATCGGGCAGGAACTCAGTACCCAGGAACCGGGCAGAGAAAAAAGTTACTACCATCACCGCCAAAGCTATCAACACACTTTTCTTCTGGTTACGGTAAACAATGTCAAAAACACGGCTGACAGATTTTTCAAAGAAGATGACCACAGGGTTATGCTTCTCACGAACGTTTTTGCGCAACAGTATGCTCGAGAGAGCGGGTACCAGCGTTAGTGTAAACAGCAGCGCGCCCAGCAAGGCAAACCCAAGGGTGTAGGCAAGGGGCGAAAACATTTTCCCTTCCACTTTCTGAAAAGCGAATATGGGTACCAGGCAGGTGATGATGATGAGCTTGGAAAAGAAAATGGACTTGCCCATCTCTGTGCCGGTGTTCTTAAACAATCCCAGTTTCGCCAGCTTGTTGAACTTATCCATCCCTACCTCGCGTGCGCGCTGGTCGAGTGCCACGAACAAGCCTTCCACCATTACTACGGCC
>JAGWTK010000268.1 GCA_028876035.1 Bacteroidota bacterium | reverse complement strand
TAGGCTTTGTTTCTGCGAAGATTTCTCCAGGCGATTTTGAAATAATTCTTTAACATAAAAGAGGCATTTGCCGTCGGGCCTTGGGTTTTAGTGATGTTGCTGAACTTTGCGAATTGACTAAAAACTAAGAACTAAAAACTAAGAACTATGAACTAAATATTATTCACTTCTTAAACTTTGGACCGGGTTTGCCAGCGCTGCCCGTATTGCCTGGTAGCTGATTGTTGCCAAAGCAATAATAACCGACAGCAACCCTGCTGCAACAAACACCCACCATTCGATTTGTTTATGGTAGGAATAATTTTCCAGCCAGCGTGTCATCAGCCAGAAGGCCAACGGACTTGCCACCAGTATTGAAATCGTGACCAGTTTGATAAAGTCGCCGGAGAGCAATGCTGTAATGTTCAATACGGAAGCGCCCATCACCTTGCGTACGCCAATTTCTTTTACCCTGCTTTCTGCCATATAAGTGGCTAAGCCAAACAGGCCCAGGCATGAAATGAAAATGCTGAGCCCGGCAAATAAACCGGCCAATACGCCCGTACGTTGTTCGGACTTAAATTTCCTGGCATAGGAGTCGTCAGCAAATGCATATTCCAACGGGTATTGCGGATTGTATTGCTGAAATATCTTTTCGATTTTCGAGAGGCTTTCCTTTGTTCCATTAGCGGACGACAGTTTCATGTGGATGACCTGGAAAAAACCACCGGAGGGCCCCACGATCAGCATTGGGTTTATTTTCTGCTCAAAAGGTGATTCGAGGATAAAATCTTTCACCACGCCAACAATGTGCAGGGGTGATTCGCCTTCGCGGTGGATATTCTGACCAATCGGATCTTTTAGCCGCATCAGCTTCACGGCCGTTTCATTCAGCACTACGGCTGTTGTATCACCGGGATAGTTGAATATGTCAATGTCACGCCCACTCTTTAATGTCAAACCAATCGTTTTGACCATATCGGCATCTGATCCGAGCCGTACAAAATCAATTTTCTTATCGGACTCTGTACTTCCATCCCACATATAACCCCAGCCATCACTCCAGCGCTGTGTGATGGGATTGGCAGATCTTGTAATCGATTCAATCGCCCCGCTTTTAAGAAGGTCATTTTTGATAGATAAATAATGCTTGTCAGCATCCCCCTGGGTAAAAACGTAAATGAGCTTGTTCCGGTTGTAGCCAGTATCGCGGTCCTGTGCAAACTGTATTTGTTGTTTGACGATAACTGTACATACGATCAAAACAATCGCAAAGCTGAACTGCGTCACGACCATTATTTTTCTCGGTGTAACAAGCGCATTCACTTTTTTGAAACGGCCTTTCAGAACAGAAGTGGGTGTAAACGAGGAAAGATAAAATGCCGGATAACTTCCGGCGAGCAGACCAGTAAACAGGACGAATAACAATCCTGCCAACCAATACCATGGATTGCCATATTGCAGTACCAGCGTTTTGCCAACGAGTTCGTTGAATCGGCCGAGGGAAACCTGTACAATCAGTATCGCCAGCAGAAATGCCAGGCCGGAAAGCAGCACACTTTCACCAATGAATTGCAGGATAAGCGAGGACCGGTTGGCGCCTGCCACTTTCCGGACGCCTACTTCACGCGCTCTTTTTTCACTCCTGGCCGTGGACAAATTCATAAAGTTGATACAGGCGATCAAAAGAATGAACACACCAATCAGTCCGAACAGCCGCACCGTAACAATTTGCCCGTCCGTTAATTGCCCGTTTACGTCTTTTCCATAAAGATGTAACCGGCTCAGCGGATAAGCAAAGACTTCCGTTGTTTCATCTGAGTGCTTTCGTGTTATGTTTTTAACTTTTTCATTGAAGGCAACCGGGTTAGTGCCCGATTTCAAAAGGGCGACCGTTCGTACCGAATTGTTGCCCCAGAACTGATCGTTCCAGCCGAGTTTGTCCATAAATGACCATGGGAGCAAATAATCGAAACTGAAAACACTGTTTTCCGGAATATCTTTCAGCACTGCACTTACTGTAAAATTCGCATTGCTGTCGATCAAAATTGTTTTGCCAACGGCTGTCCCGTTGCCAAAAAACTTGCGGGCCATTTTTTCCGTCAGCACAATCTGGTCGTTTCGTACCAACGCGCCGGCTGCCTGTCCTTCCGCCACTGGATAATCCATCGTAGAAAGGAAACTATTATCTGTGAACGCTCCCCGGCTGTTGATTTTCTTTTCACCAACTGTTGCAAGAAAGGTGATATTGTTAAACCTGCTGGCGGCTTCAACTTCAGGATAATCATGCTCAAGCGTAGGTGCCATGATCTTTGGGGTCGAATTCCAGGAGCGGACTTGCCCGTCGAACTTGTCGCGGTTGAACATGATATAAATCCTGTCTGATTTCGCGTAGAACCGATCATAGTTTAATTCACTGTCTATCCAGAGAAAAATCAGGATCGCACTTGCCATACCAATGGTAAGACCAAGAATATTTATAGCCGCGTAGGATTTGTTCCTCCGGATGTTTCGCCACGCTATTTTGAGATAATTCCTTAACATAAACCAGGTATTAGCCTTTACGCGTTGGGTCTTGGCTGAATCGAACGATTGTTGCGACTGAACCATGAACTATGAACCAAGAACTGTAAACTATCGGCTACGGACTAACGACTACCGACTCAGGACTATTCACTCCTGAGACTTTTAACCGGGTTTGCCAGCGCTGCTTTGATAGCCTGTACACTAATTGTCCCAAGGGCAACGATCGTGGCAATCAATGCGGCCAGCACAAGTATCCACCAGGGGATGCCCGACCGGTACGCGAAGTCCTGCAACCACTGGTGCATGGCCCACCAGGCAACCGGTATGGCAAACACCGCTGCTATCAATACCAGCATCAGGAATTCCTTCGACAACAATTGCACAATACTACCGGTGCTCGCGCCCAGTACTTTCCGGATGCCGATTTCTTTTACACGCTGATTGATGGAAAAGGCCGATAATCCCAATAATCCCAGGCAGGCGATAAATATGGCAATGTCGGCAAAAATGGTAAAGAGTGAACCTTGCAACTGCTCCGTATGATAAAGCTTGCTGAACTTGTCATCCACAAAAGCGGATTGAAAGGGTTGCTCCGGTAAATACTTTTTCCAGACGGCTTCAATGTGCTGCAACGCATTGTTGACCTGGTTTCCGTTTACCCGAACGGAAACTACATTGTACTGGTTGCCATTGGAAGGCGACAGCAGGAACACCATCGGTACGATCGACTGGTGAAGGCTTTCAAAGTTGAAATCGTTCACCACGCCGATGATACGTCCACGAACAAGGCCATACTTAAACGCTTTTCCTACCGCATTGGTTTCGGTCCAGCCCAATGCCTTTGCTGCTGTTGCATTGATGATAAATCCACTGCTGTCAGTGCCAAATTCTTTGCTGAAATTCCGGCCAGCAACCATCCGCAAGCCATAGGTTTCAAGAAAACCTTCGTCGGCGGCTACGTATTTTATGTCGGTGTTAGATGGTTTCATGGAATCGCCAGACAATGTCGCAGCGCCCATATCATCGAGGAGGCGATCAGAAGGAATGCGGGAAGATCGACCGGCAGACAAACAAGCCGCATTGCTCAATAATTCATGTTTGAACGATTCGAACTGCGGACCCAGGCTGTTTGGGTACGTCATATACGCAACGTGCTCACGGTTAAAGCCCAGTGATTTCTCCTGCATATACTTCAATTGCCGGTACACGACTGCTGTAGTAATGATAAGTATGATGGATATGGTAAACTGACCTACCACCAGGGCCTTGCGAAGCGTGAGCCCGCCCTTGCCTGTTTTGATCAGTCCTTTCAGCGTTTTGATGGGTTGAAAGCCCGACATGAACAGGGCAGGGTAGATGCCGGATAATACGCCAACGATAACCGGCGCTACTATCAACGTGGTCATTACCGGCCATTGCAAAACAATCGACCGGCTGATTTGCTGACCAGTCAGTTCATTCAGCAATGGCACCGCCAGCACAAAAATGCCGATGGCCAGCAATACAGCGAGCATGCTGATTAAAACCGACTCGCCGAGGAACTGGAGTATCAATTCCTTTTTGCCTGCACCAATTACTTTGCGTACCCCGATTTCACGGGCGCGCAAACTCGCTCTTGCCGTTGCAAGATTCATATAATTGATACAGGCAATGAGCAGGATAAAGAATGCTACTGCTGAAAATATGTACACCCGACGGATATCGCTGTTGGCTTCCGCTTCATAGTCAGTATGGGAATACAGGTGGATATCCGTGAGTTTCTGCAGGGAGAGTTTTGTAAAATCTGAGGGCTTTCCTCCACCATATTGATCGGCCATATGTTTATCCAGGAAGGCCGGAAACCGAGCTTCGATTTTTTTTGGGTCAACACCAGGTGGTAGTTGCAGGTAGGTGAAGAAGGAGTTGTTGCCCCAGTTTGTCTGCAGCTGTTTTTCGCCGTATATCGCAGAATCGCGAAGCGTATTGAATGAAACCAGCAGGCCGGGGTGCATATGCGCGTTGGACGGCAAGGCCTCATAAATACCGGTTACTTTTAAATTAAGCTGGTTATTGAGCCGGATGATTTTATTGATGGGATCTTCTTCGCCAAAGTATTTGCGGGCGGTCTCCCTTGTCATTACCACCGAATAGGGATTGGCAAGGGCAGTCTTCGGATCACCTTTTTGCAGGTTGGCCGTGAACACTTCAAAAAAGTGCTCGTCGCCAAACCAGAGATGATCTTCATTGAGCATCTTTTCCTGGTAGCGCAGGGGCGCCTGGCCCATGTCCACCAGCCGGGTCATGTTTTTTATTTCCGGAAATTCGGAGGGAAGATAGTATCCGAAGGGAGGTGAAACGGTCGCGAGTGTTAACGATACCACACCCTGCTGGTTATTGAAGGTTCGCGTGATTCGGTAGATATCGCCGGCATTTTTGTTGTACCGGTCGTAACTCAATTCCTGCAGTACATAGGCCGTTATCAGCAGGCAACAGCTAAAACCAATCGTCAGTCCGAACAGGTTGATGCCCGAAATGAATTTGTGCTTTAACAGGTTCCTGATGGCGGTCGTAAAATAATTCCTGATCATGTCTCCATTTTTAGGATAGGTTCACGGGGAGCGGCAATCAAGAAGGATATTGGAAGGGTAGGCGCAGCATTTAAACAAGGATGTTCTCAGTAACCGTTTGTCCGTCCAGCATGCGAATGATACGATGACTGTATCGTGCATCATGCTCGCTGTGGGTTACCATGATGATCGTAGTTCCCTGCTCGTTGAGATCGGTCAGCATCTCCATCACTTCATTGCCATTGCTGCTGTCGAGGTTACCTGTCGGTTCATCTGCCAGGATCAACTTTGGTTTATTCACCACGGCCCTGGCTACGGCTACACGCTGTTGTTGTCCGCCCGATAACTGCTGCGGATAGTGATTGCGGCGGTGCATGATTTGTACTTTGTCCAGCACTTCTTCCACCCGCTTTTTTCTTTCATCCGATTTCACACCGAGGTAAATCAACGGCAATTCAACATTTTCAAACACGGTGAGCTCATCGATCAGGTTAAAACTCTGGAATACGAACCCGATATTCCTTTTTCTCAATTCGGCACGCTTGCGCTCATTAAACTGGGCGACTTCGATTCCATTGAACAGAAAACTGCCTGCATCGGGATCATCCAAAAGACCAAGGATATTCAGCAGGGTTGACTTGCCGCAGCCGGAGGGGCCCATGACAGCCACGAATTCGCCATCTTTTACTTCAAAAGACAGTTTGTTCAGTGCTACGGTTTCCACTTCTTCTGTGCGGTAGATTTTTTCGAGTCCGGTAATTTTTATCATTGGTGTCTG
>JAGWTK010000267.1 GCA_028876035.1 Bacteroidota bacterium | reverse complement strand
GTAACGGGCAGGCATTCCCCGGAATGGATCATGAATTTCGCCACTAACCCCGATGCAATGCTCGACAAAGACCCCAAGGCGCAGGCAATGCTCGAAATATGCCTGGTTAGAATGCCCAATCAGCACCTTAGCGACGAAGAAGCACGCAATGTGTTTGAGTTCATGCGCAAAAACGATGGCGTTAAATAGTCATACACAACCCACTCTATCTATTATGAAAAAGTTACACTCAGTTCTCGCAGCAAGCATCCTGGTGGGTGCTTTACTGCCCCTATCTTTTTCCTGCCAGCCAAAAAATGCAGGCAATGCCGTGAGCGGTGACGCGGCCATAAAATCGTATGTAGCCCCCGGGCAGTACGATAAATTTTACAATTTTGTTTCCGGTGGTTTCAGCGGCCAGCTCAGCATTTACGGTCTTCCTTCCGGCCGTTTGCTGCGCGTAGTTCCCGTTTTTTCAAACGATGCCGAAAAAGGATACGGCTACAGCGAGGAAACCAAGCCCATGTTACAAACTTCCCACGGTGCTGTTCCCTGGGACGACCTTCACCACACCGAACTCTCACAAACCAACGGCGAAATTGACGGCCGCTGGATATTTGCCAATGCCAATAATACACCGAGGGTAGCAAGGATCGATCTTTCAACCTACCGGACAGCAGAGATTATTGAGTTGCCGAACAGCGCCGGCAACCACTCTTCGCCATTTATCACCGAGAACACGGAATATGTAGTAGCCGGAACGCGCTTCAGCGTTCCACCGGATAACGCTAACGGGGATGTACCGATTAACAGTTACCGGAAAAATTTTAAAGGAAGCATCAGTTTTATCAAAGTAGGCAAAGAAGGCGATATGGACATTGCCTTCCAGCTGCGTTGCCCTGGGGTAAACTTCGATCTCAGTCATTCTGGTAAAGGCCCTTCCAGCGGCTGGTTCTTTTTCTCCTGCTACAATACAGAACAGGCCAATACCCTGCTGGAGGTGAACGCTTCAAAGCGGGATAAAGACTTTGTGATGGCGGTCAACTGGAAAAAAGCTGAAGAATACCTGAAGGCTGGTAAGGGCACCAAGGAAACCGTGCGGTATGCACATAATGTGTACAACGAGAAAACACATTCGGCAACATCAGAAATAAAAACGTCCGTTACAGTCCTCGACACCCGGGAACTAAAAGACATCTGTTACTTTATTCCCTGTCCAAAATCACCGCATGGCTGTGACGTAGATCCCACCGGTGAATTTATTGTAGGCAGCGGTAAACTGGCAGCCCTGGTACCCGTATTCAGTTTCGAAAAACTGCAAAAAGCCATCGCCGCAAAAGATTTTATCGGCGACTACGATGGCATTCCCGTAGTGAAATATGAATCTGCCCTTTATGGAGAATTGAAGAAACCCGGACTCGGACCATTGCATACTGAATTTGATGGTAAGGGCAATGCGATCACGACCTTCTTTGTTTCATCTGAAATCGTGAAGTGGAATATCAAGGACCTGAAAATTCTGGATCGCCAGCCGACTTATTATTCTCCCGGCCACCTCTGTATTCCTGGTGGTGACACAAGAAAACCAAATGCACAGTATGTTATTGTGTATAACAAAATCACCAAGGACCGTTACCTGCCCACCGGACCAGAGCTCGCGCAAAGCGCACAGTTGTTTGATATCACTGGTGACAAAATGCAGTTAATACTCGACTTCCCCACGATCGGCGAACCACACTATGCACAAGCCGTATCGGCCGACCTCATTAAAAACAATTCGGTAAAATTCTATAAGCTGGAAGAAAATAAAAATCCCTTTGTGGCAAAAGGAGAGGCAGAAACGAAAGTGGAACGCAAAGGCAACCGGGTAGACGTGTACCTGACCGCTATCCGTTCTCATTTTGCACCCGACAATATCGAAGGCATTAAAATGGGCGATGAAGTATACTGGCATGTTACCAATCTTGAACAGGACTGGGATGTGCCGCACGGCTTTGCCATCAAAAGTGCACCCAATGCAGAACTCCTCATCATGCCGGGCGAAACACAAACCCTGAAATGGAGTCCCGAGAAACCTGGTATTTATCCGTTCTATTGCACCGACTTCTGCAGTGCCCTTCACCAGGAGATGCAAGGTTATGTGCGCGTATCGCCTGCGGGCAGCAATACTCCTTTGTTGTTCAGTACGGGCAAAAATCTTCCTGAACCAGACTCAGCCGTTGCCAAATAACCATTGTGCACCGGCGGCAACCCTGCTGCCGGTGCATAACCAAAAATGCACGCATGAAAAAGTTATCGATTGTATTGTCACTGCTCGCATTGGTATGCTGCAGCAGTTGTAATAACGATGAAACCACTTCTGCCGCCGCAATGGCACCTGCTGCCACAGCAACCGGGGGCGGACAAGAAAACGTAAAAGACGATATGTCTGCAAAGGATATTGTGAAAGTGGCTGTCGGTTCAAAAGATCATACCACCCTGGTAGCCGCCCTTAAGCAGGCTGACCTGGTAACCTCATTGTCAAATGCAGGTCCATTCACTGTTTTCGCGCCCACGGACGAAGCGTTTGCTAAACTGCCGGCAGGTACCGTGGACGGTCTGATGAAGCCCGAACAAAAGGATGCATTGGTTAACATACTGCAATATCATGTAGCGGTTTCGGTAATCAAAGCAGAAAGCCTTACAGACGGACAGGTGCTGGGCATGGTAAACGGTGACAACGTTACCGTGCATGTAAAAGATGGTAAGATAACGCTGAACAACGGTGCAGCAATTGTTGGATCGGTACAGGCGTCGAATGGTATCATCCATATCATTGACGGTGTATTGTTACCACCTGCCGCTGAAAAGAAATAAGTGTTCCGCAGGCAACTGCCTAAACTGAACTGTATGAATAGTAAACTAAGCCGGCTCTCCCGTACACTGGTATTCGTTGCCGGCATCATCCTCATCGCCGTACTCTTTGTACCCATCTGGCAAATATCCCTGCAGGCCCCGCAATACCCCGAGGGACTCCTGCTTGAAATTCATGCGAACGGACTCAAAGGCAATGTTGAGATTGTGAATGGACTGAATCATTACATAGGAATGCGGCCGCTGCGCAACGAAGATTTTACCGAATTCAGGATACTTCCAATTTGCATTGTGTTCTTTACATTGCTGATGATCATCGCTGCATCACTCAATCGCCGCAGGTGGCTGTACACCGCGTTTGGATTGTTCGTGGCATTTGGGATTATAGCAATGGTTGATTTCTGGAAATGGGAATACGATTACGGTCACCACCTCAACCCGGATGCACCGATTGTAGTGCCCGGTATGGCCTACCAACCACCGCTGATCGGCTTCAAACAGCTGTTGAACTTTGGAGCATGGTCGGTCCCCGGCACCGGCGGATGGATATTTATCGGATCCGGACTTTTACTGGCAACTGCTCTCTTTCTGGAAATACGAAGCAGCAGGAAACGCAAAGCCAGTCATACGGTATTAACGATGGGCGTACTAATACTCATAGCGGGCACATCCACCGGCTGCTCCGGCAAGCCAACGCCTATTATAACGGGCAGGGATGAGTGCAGTTTTTGCAGGATGACCATCAGCGATAAGCGTTTTGGCGCAGAGCTGGTCACGCGCAAGGGCAAACCCTACAAGTTTGATGATTTGCACTGCCTGGAACAGTTTGTTAAAACGCAACCGGCTGTAGCAGATAAGGCGGGTTTTTATGTAACCAGTTATTCGGTTGACCATTCGCTGGTGAATGCAGAGCAGGCTTTTTATTTGCGCAGCGATGTGATCAATGCACCGATGGGCGGACATGTCGCAGGGTTTGCCAGTAAAGAGGGCCTGGATAGTCTGCAACAAACCCTGGGCGGAACCATTATTGGCTGGAAGGAGGTGATGGCAGAATGAAGAACCTGTTTCCCATATGCCTGTTCTGTATTTTATCGGCATTAACGGCTGGTGCAAGGACCATACTTGTTGGTCCGGCCAGCAGTTACACCAGAATTGCCGATGCGGTATCTGCTGCTCATGCAGGCGATACCATAGCGGTGGCAAAAGGGATTTATCATGAAAAGAACCTGGTGATCAACAAAGCGATTGTGCTGCTTGGACAGGACTTTCCCACACTCGATGGCGATCACAAATACGAAATTATATCGGTTACTGCAGCGGGTGTTACCATCCGGGGCTTTGTGCTGGAGCATTCAGGTGTATCCAGCCTGGAAGAGATCGCCGGCATTAAAATCGATGGCGTGCGGGATGTACTGGTAGAGAACAATCGATTCTACGATGTTTTCTTTGGTGTATATGTGCAGGGAGGTAGCCATTGCACCATTCGCGACAATCTATTCCGTGGAGCACAGAAGAACGAACAGGCGAGCGGGAACGGTATTCATTGCTGGAAAAGCGATAGCCTGCTCATCATCCACAATGATGTTTCGGGTCACCGCGACGGCATCTACTTTGAATTTGTAACGAATTCCGTGATATGGCGGAATATTTCAGGTGAGAACCTTCGTTACGGGCTTCATTTTATGTTCTCGCACAACGACAGCTATTTCGCTAACATATTCCGAAACAATGGCGCCGGTGTGTCGGTCATGTTCAGCCACGGCGTACACATGATGCACAATTATTTCCAGGACAACTGGGGCGATGGCGCGTTCGGCCTTTTGCTGAAAGAAATATCCGACAGTTATATCGCCGGCAACGAATTTTCGGGTAATACAACCGGCATTTATATGGAAGGTGCTTCCCGTGTGAAAATGGAAACAAATGTTTTCTACGCCAATGGATGGGCGCTGAAAATTCAGGCCAGCTGTATGGACAACAATATTGCTTCCTGCGATTTTCGCGGGAATACATTCGACATTGGAACAAATGGTTCGCTGGTGCTAAACCGCTTCGACGGCAATTACTGGGATAAATACGAGGGCTATGATCTCAACCGCGATAATACGGGTGATGTGCCTTATCACCCGGTGAGCCTGTTCTCTGTAATCGTAGAAAAGAACAACGCGAGCATGATGCTCTTTCGGGGGTTCATGACCACACTGCTTGACAAAACAGAGAAAATCATTCCTAGTCTGACACCGGAGAACCTCAAAGACAATCATCCGAAAATGAAACCCTGTACCTTATGATTATCGCCACCAATGTTTCAAAGAAGTTTGGTCGTTACACCGCACTCGACAATGTATCGGTTACCTGTAACCGCGGCGAATGCATAGCACTGACTGGTCCCAATGGAAGTGGTAAAACCACCTTGATTAAAAGTATTTTGGGCATGGTGGTACCCGATAATGGATTCATCACCTTTAATGGTCAGAATATACTACATCACTGGATGTACCGGGAGCAGATTGGATACATGCCGCAGATTGGCCGTTACCCGGAAAATATGAGCATCGGGCAGGTATTTGCCATGATGAAAGACATCAGGTGCAAAGCAAAAAGCAGCGATCTCGATGAATCCTTGATCCACGATTTCGGCCTCGGTGTATTGATGCATAAAAGAATGGGTGGATTGTCTGGCGGCACCCGGCAAAAAGTGAGTGCCTCGCTTGCTTTTTTATTCAATCCTGCTGTGCTGATACTGGATGAACCCACGGCCGGTCTTGACCCCCTGGCCGCGAGCGTACTGCAAAAGAAAATTCTGGAGGTTAAAGATGCGGGCAGGCTGGTGCTCATTACATCGCATGTGCTCAGTGAACTGGACGATCTTGTGACGCAGGTATTGTACATGCAGGACGGAAAAATCCGCCTTCACCAAAATACCGATGAATTGCGTGAAGCAACAGGCGAGCGAAGACTGTCCGGCGCGATTGCACAGATTATGAAAAATATGGGAACATGAGAAAGATTATTAAATATGTAATGGCCGATATC
>JAGWTK010000266.1 GCA_028876035.1 Bacteroidota bacterium | reverse complement strand
TTGCATGAGTTGCTTTTTCTCATTGGCGGCAGAATCCGGGAAACTGCGCAACAGTGGATAGTCGGCATATGTGTCTTCGTCGCGGGTATTGTTGAAGAAGGCGAGGAATTTATAATATTCGTCGTGGGTGAAGGGATCGTAAGGATGACTATGGCATTGCACACAGGCGAAAGTGGTTCCCATCAGTGCTTCCCAGGTAGTGTTCACACGGTCAAGCACAGCCGAAGTGCGGAACTCTTCGTTATCGGTCCCGCCCTCGTCGTTGGTCATGGTATTGCGGTGAAAGGCCGTAGCGATCAGTTGGGCATCATCCGGATTGGGTAAGAGATCACCCGCGATCTGTTCGGTGAGGAATTGATCATAGGGCTTGTTCTTGTTGAACGCCTTGATCAGCCAGTCGCGGTACCGCCAGATCGTCCTTGAATCATCGCGTTCGTATCCCTTGGTATCAGCATACCGGGCGAGGTCCATCCACATCGCGGCCCAGCGCTCGCCGTATTGCGGTGCGGCGAGCAGGGAATCGACCAGGTTTTCATATGCTTTGTCGGACTTATCCGCAAAATATTGTTGAATGATTTTGTCCGATGGCGGCATACCATTCAAATCAAGACTCACTCTTCGGAGTAAGGTAGCTTTATCTGCTGCTTCGCTGCCCTTCAATCCTTTTTCTTTCCAGGCCTGTTCGATAAAGCGGTCGATGGCGTTGCCGTTTTTATTATCGCTGCTGCTAAAAAAGCCGGCGTTGGTCGGACTGCCCGGAACGGCCACTGGTTGCAGGGCAGTATAGGCCCAGTGTTCACCCCATTGGGCACCTTGCTTCACCCAATCGCGGAGGATACTGATGTCTTTGTCGCTGAGCGGTGCATGTTTATAGGGCATGCGTTCTTCGGGATCTTTGAGCGTAAGTCTGCGGATCATTTCGCTGTGATCCGGATCGCCCGGTATGATCGCTGGTTTGCCCGATTCGGTATTGGCGAGTGCTTCCGAGCGGAAGAGCAGGCTGAAACCTGCTTTGCGGCGCACACCACCGTGACAGCTGATGCAGTTTTTATTAAAGATGGGTTTTACCTGCGTGTTGTAGTCGACCGTGGCGCTGTGCGTGTTAAACACAAATACGCCCACGACCCCGGCCAGAACCAGTACAACAATTACTTTTTTAGAGAAAAGCCCTTTCATGCGGCAGGCGATTAGCGGGAATTAAATTACTGAATCCTGTGCAATAAAATGACGGTATGGCTGGACAAACTTACGATCCCGTTGTAGTACACCTTTTTTAGCACATAGATATTTAGAAACATAGAGGCACATAGAGATTTGTGCCCGGGCAGTAGTACTGCATATGAAAGAGGATTTCCGCTTTTTCTCGGCCAAACTTCTTCTGTACCAAGAGCGCTATGTGCCTCTATGTCACTATGGCCCTCCTATGTGCTTAGATCTCTTCTAGCAAATAGATATGTAGAAACATAGACACACATAGATCTTGGTAAACTGATTTCTATGTGCCTCTATGTACCTATGGCCCTATGTGCTTAAATATCTTTCACATTTAGATATTTACTCTCCCCTTCTTGAATCTGATCTCTATGTGCCTCTATGTATCTATGGCTCTATGTGCTTAAAAATTCCCCGCGTTAACCAAACTTAAATACCGGGCTCTTAATATCATGGTAAAACAGAAAAGTCCAGTGCTCCTCCTCCCCCTGTTGCCACCATTGCTGCCGCAGCTCCATGCATTTCTTCCCATCATAATCATACTTGGCCACGAACTTGCTTTTCATCTGCTGCAGTTGCGGTGCATCATCGCCACCGAAGAATACCATCTCCCCCCCATCCACGATCCAGAAGACCTGGTGCAAGGGACTGTGGGCGCCGGTGACCTGGTATTTGATGTATCCATCGATCACGCCGTTGCCGTCCAGCCACTGCACATTGGGTGCGGTTTCCAAACAGCGCAGCTCATCGGGAATATAGGAAGGCAGTCCTTTTTCCATGGCAAAGGCAAATTCCTTGCGCTGCACATAGTAAGTCGCTTGCGGAAAAGCCATTTCGTATTGTCCGCCTGCATTGGTATGACTCACTCCCCCCGCATGGTCCTTGTGCAGGTGACTCATCAATACCTTGGTCACCTGCGCCGGTGCAATGCCCGCCCTTTCCAGGTTGGCATGTAGTTGCAATTGTCCGCCTTCTTCAAAACCAAGTCCGGCATCGATGACAATTATATCCTCGCTGGTCACTACGCAAAAAGGCTGCACTTCTACGAGCAGACTGCCCACGGGGCGTTCCTGTAATTGATCGGTGGCGGTATTGAAGGGGATGAAAAGTTTGGATTTGTCGATGGTAAAAGAGCCTTCACTGAGGGGGAAAATCTGCATGATGCAAATGTAGGATAAGCGGGTCGGAAGTGAAACACATAGGGCACACAGACGCAGAGCAAAGACTTCCCGGTGAGGAGTCATTCGCATTCATTACATCCCAGGGTAACCATCACATGGACCAGCAGCGAGGAACAAAACCAACATGACGCTGTTTGCTTTATTCCCTTGTATTTTTCTCCACCTTCAGCTATAACAAAGTCAGTAATTTCTATCCGGGAAATCTGTATTTAAAAATATCCAGTAAATTTAGAAGGATTAGCAATTTGTACAGCATGAGCAACTATCCAAGCATATTCAACGATGTGGTTGGTCCGGTGATGCGGGGACCGTCCAGCTCCCATTGCGCTGCTTCTTTGCGTATCGGGAGGTTGTGCCGTGATTTAATGGACGGACAAATCAACCATATCCTGATTGAGTTCGACCCCAATGGTTCACTGGCTACCACGCATTCAAGCCAGGGTTCGGACATGGGCTTGTTTGGCGGATTTTTAGGATGGGAAGCTTTTGACGAAAGGCTGCAGGCTTCGGCCGAACATATCGACAAGGCAGGAATAACCGTTGAAATTGAAATAACGCCGCTTACTGTCAGCAATCATCCCAATACTTACCAGCTAACGCTCAGTTCAACCGTCGAATGCCGGAGGCTGGTGGCTATTTCCACCGGCGGTGGCATGATTGAAGTGATTGCAATCGATGGTGCAGCGGTTTCAATGGCGGGTGATTATTTCGAAACCTTAATCTATTGCGATACACCTGCAAACGTTACCGCCTATCTAGAAAAAGCGTTTGCATTCGATTCACTGGAATGGCACCCTGGCGAACATTCATTTATCGAAATAAAAGCGCAGCAGTTTTTACCCGACGATCTGTGCAATACCTTGCTGTCGCTCGATGAAGTACACCGCATCAAAAAACTGGCCCCGGTATTACCCATACTGGCCAGAAAAAATGCTACGGTTCCATTCATCACCTGCGGCGAAATGCTGCAATACAATCAAAATAAGCATCTCTCCCTCTGGGAACTCGCCATAGACTACGAAAGTGAAAGGGGCCATATTTCAAAAGAAGCAGTATTTGAAAAAATGCGATCCATTTTGCGCATTATGGAAAATGCCATTCGATTGGGGTTAAAGGGAACGCATTATCACGACAGAATTTTGGGAAGCCAGTCATTGCAGTTTAAAGAACAACTAGAAAAGAAGCGGTTACCCGGCGGCGATGCCAATAACACGATCATCCTCTATGTCTCCGCCATCATGGAAGTAAAAAGTTCAATGGGTGTAATTGTTGCAGCACCTACCGCGGGTTCATGTGGTGCATTGCCCGGCGCCATTATTGGCATGGCAGCATCATTGGGATTGACAGAAGATGAGAAGGTAAAAGGATTATTGGCGGCGGGATTGATAGGTGTATTTATTGCGGCCCATGCAACATTTGCGGCGGAAGTGGGTGGCTGTATGGCCGAAACAGGAAGCGGTGGCGGAATGGCAGCCGCAGGCATTGTAACCATGGCTGGTGGCAACCTGCAACAATCATTGAGTGCAGCATCCCTGGCATTACAAAATTCATTGGGCCTGATTTGCGATCCTATTGGTAACCGGGTAGAAGCGCCCTGCCTTAACCGAAATGTGATGGCAGCTACCAATGCCGTCGCCTGTGCCAACATGGCTTTGTCGGATTACAATGCCCTCATTCCATTGGACGAAGTGATAGACACCATGAAAAAAGTGGGGGATGAAATCCATCACACCCTGCGATGCACCAATCTTGGTGGATTGTCCGTTACACCCGCTGCAAAAAATATTGAAGCCAGTCTGCAGGAAAAAGCATCGTCATTTTTTAAAGTTTGTTAGGCAAACGGCTTATACCAGGAAATTATAGTGAACTACCTTTCCTATCTACCCTCCCCTTTTTACCTTAACCAAGACAATTGCTATGACACCCCAACGCAACACAAGTTTTTTTGGCATCCTCTTTTTGCCGCTGCTTTTTGTAGCCTTGCTTATTTCGACTGTATCCGGGGCGCAAAACCTGGATACCAACAGGATGAGCTCAGGCGGAAAACTGCATCCTTTGCAGGCAATAATGGATATCAGGCATTACACCCTTAATCTAACGGTGGATATTGAAAAAAAAAGCATCCACGGGAATGCTGAAGTTCTATTGAATTTGTTACAACCAACGGATACCCTTTTGCTTGACCTGGTGCACCAGATGCGGGTGCAAAAAATAAAAGTAAACAACAGCCCTGTAGCCTTTATTCAGCGGGATGACAAAATATTTATGACCAGCAGCCATCCGTTTGCACAAGGCCCTACAAAAATTAATATTGAATATGGTGGCGAGCCTGCTGTAGCCGTAAAACCACCCTGGGGCGGTGGCTTCACCTGGACAAAAGACAAAAATGGCCATCCCTGGGTGGCTATTAATTGCCAGTTTGAAGGGGGGAAAATATATTTCCCTTGTAAGGACCATCCCAGTGATGAACCGAATGAAGGGGTAGATCTACATATTACGGTACCTGCCGACCTGGTGGTAGCCGGTCCGGGTTTACTGCAAAAAGTAACGACAAAAAAAGACTCAAAAACTTACCACTGGAAAACCAACTATACCATCAGCAACTACTGCATCCTGTTTAATATCGGAAAATACAAAGTTGTAAGTGATACCTACACGACCATCAATGGGAATAAAGTTCCAGTGGTGTATTATGTACTGGAAGAGGATGCCGCGCATGCCAGGGAAATCATTGATATGAAAATCAGGGATACGAAAATTTTAGAGAAATACTTCGGAGAATATCCCTGGGCAAAAGAAAAGATTGGCATTGCTGAAGTACCGAATTCCGGCATGGAGCACCAAACCATGATCACTTTTCAAAATAAATTTAATTATACGAACGTAAATGGCCATACGTATTCGGCAAACCTGTTTCATGAATATGCCCATGAATGGTGGGCAAATAAAGTAACCAATAAAGATTGGGCACATATGTGGATCCAGGAAGGAATTGCTACCTATGCCGAAGCCCTGGCCATGTTCGAATTGGGTGGAGAAAATGCCTACCAGGAAATTATCAGTCGGCAAAGACGTGGCATAAAAAATAAAGTTCCTGTAGTGCAGGGAGAAACATTAAACACGGTAGAAACGTATAAAGGAGAAATCTATGCAAAGGGCTCCATTTTCATGCACGGTCTCCGCTACCTCATTGGCGACGATATTTTCTTCCCCACCTTAAGAAAGCTGGCCACCGACCCTGCGTATACCTACGATAATTTTGTTACCACAGCGGATGTGCAACAATTATTCAGCACCGCATCGGGTAAAAACTTGCAACCTTTTTTTGATTTCTTTTTGAGAACAACCGATATACTGGATATCAGCATTAAAGAGACGGGCTTTCACCAGTACCAGGTAAAGATCAATAACTATTTTATGGATTTACCCATGGAGATAGCAACCAGCAGTAAAACGCAGAAAATGATAGTGGGTAAAGATGG
>JAGWTK010000009.1 GCA_028876035.1 Bacteroidota bacterium | reverse complement strand
ATTACAAAGATCAGCTGGCAGATTTTACGGCGGGCAAGCTCGATGCAAAGGCAACGATCAAAGTGGGCGAATACAAAATGCCCGATCACCCCGACCTGAATAACATGGCCGCGCTGATGAAAACCATCGAAACCATTTATAACCTCGAAGAAAGCATCACAAAATCCTGATTATGGAAAAGGAAATACTGGAGAACGGACTCAATATGAACCGGCGGCGGTTTTTGTCGAGAGCAAGCCTGGGTCTTGGCAGCATTGCGCTCGGCTCATTGATGATCCCCGACTTGTTTGGTGACTCCGCCGAGAAAGCAGTGATGACGGGTCTTCCGCATTTTGCTCCGAAAGCAAAACGCATCATCTACCTTTTCCAGAATGGTGCTCCATCGCAGTTGGATTTGTTCGACTATAAACCAAAATTGCAGGAGATGTTCGGAGAGGATCTGCCGGCATCGATCCGGATGGGACAACGACTGACGGGCATGACGGCCGACCAGAAAAAGTTTCCGCTGGCAGGAACCCGTTTTAAATTTGATCAATACGGCGAACACCGGGCATGGGTAAGCGAACTGTTGCCGCACACGGCCCGTGCCGCCAATGATATTTGTTTTATCCATACCATTTTTACCGAAGCGATCAACCATGATCCGGCACTCACCTTTTTCCAAACCGGGGCGCAAGTAGGCAATCGTCCGAGTATGGGCGCATGGCTGAGTTATGGACTGGGCAGCGAAAACAAAAATCTGCCGGCGTTTTGCGTACTGCTGTCCAAAGGAAGAGGCAACGGACAAGGCGTGTATTCGAAGTTGTGGAGCAATGGTTTTCTCGACTCCGTACATCAGGGCGTACAGTTCAGCAGTGGCGAAAATCCTGTATTGTATTTGAACGATCCTGCCAGCATCAACAAAATGGATCGCCGCAAGATGCTCGATAAGATTGCTGCACTTAACCAGGAATCATATGCCTCCTTTGGTGATCCCGAAATCAATGCGCGCGTACAACAATATGAGCTGGCCTATCGCATGCAAACCGCAGTACCGGAAGTAACGGATCTTTCCAAAGAGCCTGAATCCATTGTAAAACTGTACGGTCCCGATTGCATGGTGCCCGGAAGTTTCGCAGCGAATTGTTTGCTTGCGAGAAAGCTTTCAGAAAACGGCGTTCGCTTTGTGCAACTCTACCACCAGGGATGGGATGGCCACAACAACCTGCCCGGTGAAATTGTGGGCCAGTGCCGCGATACCGACCAGGCTTCTGCAGCGCTGATAACGGATCTGAAACAAAGAGGATTGCTCGACGAAACTTTGGTGATATGGGGTGGCGAGTTTGGAAGAACCAACTATTGCCAGGGCGCACTTACGAAAGATAACTATGGCCGTGACCACCACCCTCGTTGCTTTACCATTTGGATGGCAGGCGGTGGAGTGAAACCCGGTGTGTATGGTGAGACGGATGAATTTGGTTATAATATCGCTAAAGATCCCGTGCATGTACACGATTTCCATGCAACGATCCTGCACCTGATGGGATTGAACCACGAACAACTCACGTTCAAACACCTGGGGCGTCGTTACCGGCTCACCGATGTGGCAGGGAATGTTATCAGGGGATTGATTGCGTGATCAAAAGATTGCTTACCTAAAAACGCTGTATGAACCGAAAATCATTTTTACAACAATCGTCCCTGGTTGCAGCTGCCTGCATGCTGGGCCCGCAGTTTGAATTTGGAAAGAAAGACGAGATTATCCTGGGGCATAACAATAAAAAGTACCGGCTGGACAGCAAATGGGGCGAGCTGGATGCGGCACGTTACCCGGTAAAAGATTGTCACGAAATGGTGCAGGATGCCAGTGGTCGTATTCTCCTGCTCACCAACGAAACCAGGAACAATGTTATCATCTACGATAAAAAAGGAAAGCTGATCGACACATGGGGCACGACCTATCCCGGTGCGCATGGGTTGACGATCTTTAACGAGAACGGAACAGAAGTGTTGTTTATCTGTGATAACAACCGTCACCAGGTGATTAAAACAACGCTGGACGGAAGAGAATTGATGGTGCTGGACTATCCTAAAGAAACCGGCATGTACACGAAGGCCGATGAATACATACCAACCGAAACGGCCATTGCGGCTAACGGTGATATCTATGTTGCCGACGGCTATGGCAAGGATTATATCATTCAGTACAATCATAAAGGCGAATACATCCGCCATTTCGGTGGCCGCGGTGATAAGGACGAACACCTGCTGAACGCGCATGGTGTATGCATCGATTACCGGCACAAAAACAAACCCACCCTGATTGTAACCTCGCGTCAGCAAAATGCATTTAAACGTTACACGATGGACGGTAAATACATTGAAACCATTGCCTTGCCCGGCGCCTGGGTTTGCCGGCCGGTGATAAAAGGCGATTATCTGTATGCCGCCGTGTTGCAGAGTAAGTCGGCCGAATGGAAACAATCAGGATTCATCACCATTCTTGACAAACACAACAAAGTGGTATCGAACCTCGGCGGAACCGTGCCGGTGTACAACAAGGGCGTACCGGAAGAGATGTACCAAACCGTAAAAGTGTTTCAATACCCTCATGACGTGTGCATCGATGACGAGGAGAACATGTACCTCGCACAGTGGAATTCGGGTCATGTGTATCCCTATAAATTACAACCCGTTTCCTGATGACAAAATTGCTGGCACTGGCTATCGCCTGCGCCGCCTGTTTTTATTGCCCTGCCCAAACCTACCAACTGGCGCCACCGCTGATGAAGACGGGGGCGGTATTTTTTTCTGCCACCAGCCAGCTGCGGTTTGAATTCCGTCAACCGGGTGCGGTTATCCGGTATACAACCGACGGAAGCTTGCCTTCAGCATCCAGCAAGCGTTACAGCGGGCCTATAACGGTGACCAATAACCGAACCATCGTACAGGCGCGCAGCTTTGCAAAAGGCTTTCGTCCTTCGGAACCGGTGGGACAACAATTCTGGAAAAAAGGGGCGGGGTTCACGGTTGAAAACTGCAGTAAACCCAACGAACGGTATTCCGCAAAAGGAACTTCTTCATTGAACGATAATATCGGAGGAAGCCCCGCATTGAGCAACGGCAACTGGTTGGGGTTTCAGTCAGATACAGTGATCATCGATCTTTCAATTACTTACGGTAAGCCTGTGCAGGAAATGATGCTGGATCTGTTGCAGGCAGAAGACCAGTGGATATTTATGCCCGCATCCGTTCAATGGCTGGCATGGAATGAAACCCGGCAAGCCTGGGATTTGATGGCTGAGAAAAAATTCAACCCTGAAGAACCACATGCTGGCAGCGAATGCCAGTTTACTTTACTGAAAGCTGCCACAGCCGTTCAGGCAAAAAAACAGCGCGTTGTAATGGTGCCGCTGCAACAACTGCCCGACTGGCATGCTGGCAAAGGTCAACCCGCCTGGCTATTCATCGACGAACTAAAACTCTATTAACTGCATGCAACGCTGGAAGAACATTGGATTTAATGTGCTGCTCTGCCTGAACTGTTTCCTGCTGGTATTTGTGATAGCCGGCGATAAGCTCAAAGTTCCTTCCTGGCTACAGGTAGCAGGACGAATGCACCCCCTGGTATTACATTTTCCGATTGTATTGCTGCTGGTATATATAATCTGGAAATGGACTTCTTATAAAAAGGCGTCACTTAATAATGACGCGGCCGACTGGTTCTTACTGGCAACCGCCATCACGGCTGCCATCACTGCCGATATGGGTTGGTTGTTATCAAGAGAGCCGGGTTATAATGCTGATGCGATTGCTTTGCACCAATGGGGCGGCGTGGTACTTACATTGCTTTTGTTCGCCTGGTATGGATTCAGAAACACAAAATTTTTTAATGCAGGATGGGGCACGGCAACGGCAGCCGGACTTTCCTTCGCGCTGATGTTGGTTACAGGCCACCAGGGATCAACTATTACCCATGGCGAAAACTTTTTACTTGCACCGGTGACACCGGAGAAAGTGAAAGTACCGGTGGCACTCGACCAGGCGCAGATATTCACCGATATGGTGATGCCCATCTTTGAGGAAAAATGTATGAGCTGTCATAACAGCAAAAAAGCAAAAGGTCAGCTGATCATGGAAACAGCAGCGCTTTTGCAAAAGGGCGGAAAACATGGCGTATTGTGGACCAGCGGTCAGCCCGAAATTAGCTTATTACTCGAGCGCATTCATCTTCCCGAAGACAACAAGAAGCACATGCCACCGGTGGGCAAGCCACAACTGGATGAAGAAGAAGTGGCCATACTCTACCAATGGATCAAAGCCGGTGCGCCTTTTGATAAGAAAGTAATTGACATTCCGGAAACTGATAGTTTGCGCATACTCGCTGCCGGCAGGTTTGGTTCGGGACAGGAAGAGCATTATGCCTTTGCTGCTGCCAGCGAAAGTGATATCGAAAAGCTCACGAATACCAACCGGTTGATACAGCCTATTGCGATGGAATCCCCCGCGCTCACCGTAAACTTCTATAACCAGCAGAACTTTTCAACGGCAGCCCTGAAAGAATTGCTGCCATTGAAAACGCAAATAGTGTCGTTAGACCTGGCTTATATGCCGCTGAAGGAAGAAGACATGGCAGTGGTAGGGGAGTTTTTGAACCTCCGCAACCTCAACCTCAATTTTAGTACAGTGCCGGGTGCATCACTCGCACAATTGAAGAAGCTGGCTTTCCTGAAACATCTTTCATTGAGCGGTACAGGCGTTGCCAGCAAAGATTTGGCGGTACTAACGGCCCTGCCCCAGCTGCAATCGGTGTATTTGTGGAATGCACCCGGTGCTGATAAGGATATTGCTGCCTTGCAAAAGGCGAATCCGGCCGTTCGTTTCGAAACCGGGTTTATGAACGATTCGATGATGCTGAAATTAAATCCTCCCATACTCGAGACCGAACAGCGCATCGTAAATGGTGGTCCGATTTATTTGAGATTGAAGCATTATATAAAAGGAGTTACCATTCGTTACACAATGGATGGCAGCACACCGGACAGCGTGCATTCCCTGGTATACAAAGATTCTGTACCGATGGATCACAAAGGCATTTTCAAAGCGCGGGCATTTAAGAAGGGCTGGATTGGAAGCGACTCAGTAGCTGCCAGTTTCTTCCAAAACAGCTTCCGCGCCGATTCGATCCGCAATCTTACGCCCCTGGATTCATTTTACAAGGGAAGCCATTTTGCAAAGACACTTATCGATGGCGATAAAGGCGATTTCAATTTCCGCAATGGCAAATGGCTCGGCTTCCGCAGAAACCGTATGGAAATGCTGATGCGTTATCCGGAACCGGTAACAGTATCAAGTGTAACACTGAGCACAGTGGTAGACATGGGTAGCTATATCATGCCACCTGTTTCAGTGGAAGTATGGGGAGGAAGCGATGAAAAAAAACTAACCCGTTTGTCTGTCCTTCACAACCCTATGCCCGACTCCATGCGTGCGCCTTATATGTGGGGGTATGAATGCAATTTCAAGCCTGTTACTGTCAAATACCTCAAAGTAGTGGCTGTGCCAGTAAGTAAGATGCCGGCCTGGCATCCGGGTAAGGGGCAGCCGGGTTGGGTGTTTACGGATGAGATATTTGTGAATTGAAGTAATAAATGCTCAACACATAGAAGTTCTAAGTTTTAAGTAATAAGTTTTAAGTCTTTTCGCTTCAACGGTTTAAAACTTAACACTCACGACTGACAAGTCAAAACCTGTGTGTTTCTGTGCCTTTGTGGAAAAAGGGCCGCTCCCAGAAAAATCCTATCAATAACTCATCCTTATTCTGGATCTCGAAAAGCTAACTTCTAACGGCCAAAGCCCAACTGCTGCTCATCGCACATACATCGCCAGGTACCCACACTCTTTGATCGCCTCGCGATAGTACTGCGTGTTACTGTATTTCCTGAGCTCAGCGAAGCGTGTAAGTGCTCTCAGGTTGATCATTTCACCTTCATCGTATTTCTTCTTTTCGTTGGAGTAGATATAGTCATTATACCACTGGTTGCGCTGGCATTTGGCCAGCAGGAGCTGGCATTTGGCTCTTTGCTCATCGGAAGATGCGTTTTGTAGGGCCAGCGAATAGTATTTCGTCGCCAGGCGCATATCGGTGAGCATCGGGCGAAAGATGGAGTCGAGGTAAAAGGGAGAAGACATACTCTCTCCAATGATCTTGCCTTCGTAGAAATAGCGGGCATTACCATAATGACTCATGTTGTAGAAACCGTTACCTAGCAGCAGCGCATTGGTGTATATTTCCTGTCCGGCCTTGACCTTATCTTCCATCTCCGCTAACTTTTGTAAAAAAGAAAGTTTACTGTATTTGATTTTTTGGGGCGCAGCGTGATCGCAATCATGGCAATCGTTGATGCGGCCATTGAATGGATTGCCTGCCAGTTGTACCGTCGCTGCACTGGCCGCTTGTTGCATCAGGTTTATCGCGGGAGCGATACTATCAGCAAATGCCAGCTGCACAGCCTGGTATTCGAAAATATTTTCTGCTTTGATGGCCGACCAATCGGCGCAGAGTTGTTCGAATGGCGTCTTGCCTGGCTTTAACAGAAATGCTTTCATCAGCTCACAATTCTTACGACTGGCATAGAAGGATGTTTTGCTTACAAAGCATTCGGACTTTACCAGTTCTTTCTGCTTTTGATATTTCCTGGCCAGGGTGTTTTTTACCCAGGCCAATGCATCTGCATAACGAAAATCAGGAAGATCTGACGGACTTCGTGAACCAAGCCATTGCAAATCCGGGAGGATAGTGTTTTCCAGTTTTGTATCGGCGAGGTTCGTCCGGCCAATGAAATTGATCAATTGTAACAGTCGAAGTTGTGCTTTGGCCAGTGCATTCGCTTCGGGCAGGCTCTTCCTGGCTTTTTCATACCAGCTACTGGCCAGTGCATACTTTTTATCGAGGAAATTCAGGTAGCCTGCGGCCATCTGCCAAATCCAGGGATGCAATGTGTTACCACTTGCCGCTACATTGGTTACGAAGGCGTAGGTGCCCCTGAGTTTTGCAGAGTCGATCGGTACATAGAGCTCACTGCTGCTGCTGAATTTCTGTTCATACTTGTTGATGGCACGTGCCAACAGGAGATCGATTTTATCAGACTTTGGATCGAGTTGATAAATCTCCCGCATCGAGCGTTGTTCATCCGCATAGAATATACCCAGCATCTGCCAGAGCGTAGCTTTCTCATTGGCGTTTGTACACAGCGCCAGCGTGGCATTCCAGTCTTTTTCTTCCTGCGGATGAAAGCTGTAATGGGCCGCTGTTTTCAGTGCATTGCAATTGGCGTAGACCAGGCTGTAATAATAATTTGCCTGGGTATAGTTTTTTAGTTGACGGAGGGCACCGGCCGTATAGGCCATGCAGCGGTAGTACATTTCATTTTTCGGAAACGCTGCCGGATAGTTTTTGAAGCGTTGTACCACTTCGGCCGCTTCACCGTTGAAGAATAAGGATCTTATCCACTGGAACCAGTATCGTTGACGAAGAAATACATCGCCGCTTGCAGCTCCTTTTTGCGCCTGCTGGTTGAACAGGGTGGCATCGAAAGTGGCTTTCGGCTTTTTATTGTCATAGTCCCAGCTGTATTCAATATTGTTAAGTGCAAATAGTTCTGCTTTTTTGGCAAGCTGCAGGTAACCCAGAAAGGCCTGCCATTTTTTATCTGATTTTTTTTGCAACCAGGAAGCGCCAATAAATGCCGGAGATGGCGTGCTAAGTTTTCCTTCTGCGAACAACAGGGTGCTGTCGATACTGCCAGCACTTGCTTTCTCAAGGAGAAAACCTACTTCTGGTTTTGCGGCATCACCCAGCCAGGCAGTCCATGCAGCTGCATTGCTATTATTGAAGCGCTGGTCCTGGCTCTCTTCGTGGCCAATTTTATAGTAGAACTGGTTGGAAAGAAAGAAAGGGGAAAAAGAACTGTCGACAAATGCTTCGGGCGCAAAGTTGGATGTGCCGTATTCTTCGCCCCAGTCACCAGCACAGGCCAGTGCTACGCCGAGGGCCAGCAGGCAGGCACTAGCGGGTGCGATCCAGAATTTTACCAAAGATTGCTTTGTCATAGAGGGAAAGGTTTTCTTTATCTAGTTCATAGAAAATCAGGTCGCGGATACGCCCGTTCGAGTATTTGTTTACCTGGTCAACCATCTCCATCAATTCTTTTTCTTCTACGTGTTCTGTTTTGATCTCATCTCCTGCGATAAAATAGTAGCCGCCATGAAAGCAGCTTTGTTTGGCGAGAAAGCGGTGGTTTGGAAGCGGCTGAAAGTTGCTGTCGGTTTCGAAGTGCAGGTAATTCATTTTGTTCAGGAGCTTTACCACTTTGCCGTCTCTCACCTGTAGTCCCCAGGCAAAAATGGGCAGGGCCAGATCTAACTGCATGGGGTAAGCGCTCAGGTATTTCACATAGTTATCGGCAATTATCTTATCGTAGATCGAATTGCGGTTGCCCGGGTTGATATCACTCATATTGTAATACATCAGCACGCCGCGGTCGGCGGGTGGCACCCCTGTTCGATCGTGGTATTTCACCTGGTGCAGCCGGATGGTAACACTGATGATCTGTTGGGAAAGACCACGGTAGGTTTCAATGAAATGAAAAAATGCAATACGCGTACTGTCGGTCCAGTCGCAGTCGAACTGCACTTCATTATGAACAACCTGTTTGGCTTTGCTGATTTGGCTGATCAAATCGTGCGTATGAGCGGCGAGGGCGCGTATGCCGGCGGTATTGAGTTTTTGGAAGACCCGGTTTTTGATGTACACCACGGGTATAACTTCCGGGGTAAGGGGCTGCTGGTTCCATTGCAGGATGCCTACGGGTGCAGGAGCAGTGTCTTCTTTTGGAAAATCGATGTCGAAGTAGCGGATATAAAGTTTGTTCACCTGGTTATCACGCAATACCTGTTGCTCGCTGCTGTCCATAAAGAACTGCGTACGCCAGTAGTAGAACGACATGCTTTTGCTGCGCTGCTGGCAGGAGAAAAAGATCGTACAGGAAACGATAAGCAGAATTTGCGGGAGCCGTGCTGATGGCAAGGTTGTTTTTCTGCAAATATATCGTTTGAAGGCCATGTCTGCCGGATGTTGAAGCCACTGCGACTGGTGAAAAACTGCGTCTTTTGGTGTATAAAAGTATTAGAACGACCCATAGCGAATGGATATTTTTGTTTCAAATCATTTGTATGGAAATCAGTGGCAAAATTCTCCAGTTCCTTCCTCTCCAGGAGGGCAAGGGAAAGAACGGAACCTGGAAAAAGCAGGAATTCGTTATTGAAACCGGGGGAGACTATCCAAAGAAAGTTTGTATTTCGGTTTGGGGCGATAAAATCGATATGAGCCGTTTTAAGCCGGGCGATATGGTGGATGCATCCATCGGCCTCGAGAGTCGCGAATACAACGGGCGGTGGTATACAGAAGTTAGGGCATGGCGCCTTACGTCCGGCAAATCTGTTGCAGCGGGTGCAGATGCTGCGCCGGAGCCTTTTGCAGATGCGCCGTCCAACGACGATTTACCGTTTTAATGGTTTGTATTCGTTGGATCAACCTTCTGTTGCAAAGCCGTGCTGCAGGAGGTAGTCGCGACTTTCTTTAATGGCAGCAAAAGGGTCGCCGTTTACTTTATCCATTTCGATGACCATCCATTCCACATTGGCAAGGGCCGCTTTTGCAATGGCCGGAATGTTTTGTGTTCCCTTGCCAACGGCTACCATGGGGTCGGGGTTATCTTCTGCCAGCGAAGGATGCCACTGCGCTGGTCCGTCCTTCATGTGTAAGAGTCGTGCCCTTTTTCCAAATTTTTGAATGATGGTAGCCGGATCAAAGCCGGCTGTTTTTATCCAGTACGTGTCCAGCTCGAAAAAAATATCAGGTGAGGTTTCCTGCAATAGCCATTCATACACTGGTCGATCCCCTGCTTTATTGCGGTATTCCCACCAATGGTTGTGCAATCCGAATTGTAACCCGTTTTCTTTGGCAAACCGACTGGCTTCGTTGTAGATCCCAATCAATTCTTTTGTTCCTTCCAGGCTGCTGTACCGTTTGTCTTCCGGCCAGCCATGCCAGATCATTTTCTTACAATCGAACGCCCTTGCGGTCTCAAGGAAAATATCTTTTTTATCGCCCACCGGAATTTCAATATGACAGGAAGAAACTTTAATACCTGCTTTTTTTAAAGCGTCCGCGGCCTGTTGCAACGAAATATGTTTTGGCCAGAAAGCGGTTTCCACATGGCGCACGCCCATGGCGGCCAGTTTGTCGACGCTGCCTTCAAAATCTTTTTCGATTTCGTTCCTTACTGTGTAGAGCTGTAGTGAAAGTTTGGGTGCTGTTTTTATGAATGGACTTGCAAATGCCCCGGGTTTACTGGCGAGTGCGAGTGAAACGAGGGATGCTTCGCGAAGAAATTGACGGCGGGTGGACATAGTTTATTAGTTTAAAAGTCTAAGGGTTTAAAGTTTAAAAGTTGCTTCTGTGTAGCAGCGTACCTTTTCATTGTCATCTTACGTTCGTTTGAGAGGCCTGGTAAACGTGAAAATGAATTATTATTTGCAATAGACCCTGCCAATGGCCAACAGCTAAAACCCAACAACTAATGACCAACACCCTTCCTGTATACCAAAAAATGCTGTTGCGGCAGAAATTCCCCCTTGTAATCCAATGTAAATCCGCTTGCGGCAAGTTCCCGGTTGAGTTGCCGAACAGTGGTTTTGTGGAGCGGTTTAATGGCCAGTTCCGGATCTTCGCCACGATATTCGATCAGCAACAATTTGCCAGAGGGCCTAAGCGCTTTCCTGATTTCGTCGAGCATCTCCTTTGGATACAGCAGTTCGTGGTAAACATCTACCATAATGGCCAGATCAATACTGTTAGAAGCAAGTTCGGGTGAACGGGCTTTACCCTGGGTTACCACGACCACACTGTCTTTGAGCTGCGCCTTTTTATTCCGAAGGTAATCAATGAAGGCCGGTTGCACTTCTACTGCATATACCCGACCCGCCCGAATGATGCGCGCCATGCGGAAACTGTAGTATCCGGTGCCAGCGCCAATATCGGCTACAGACATGCCTTGTTTAAGCCGCATGCTGTCAATGGCTTTTTCCGCCGCCTCTTCTGCCTCTCTTTCACCGCGCTCGAGCCAGCCTGCGCCGGAAGCATCCATCACCTGTGCAATTTCCCGCCGCAGGTAAAATTTCCCGGTTCCATCGCGGGAGGGCTTTTGATAAGTATATAACTGTTTTGTATATGCGCTATCTGTGTTGCGCTGCTGAGCCGCTACCAGAAGGGCGGCTGGCAAATACAACAGCAGCAATAAAGCGGGACGAAGTCTGCGCATGTCGTTTTTATTTGTTGTTTACCGGTCTATCGGTTATTGGCGGAATGCCCAGGCAAGACCATCCGGACCGCCGCCCACGTCGATCTTACCTGTCATCTCCAGTTTCGAAAGGTCAATAACAGCTACATAATTATCCGGCGTACAACCAAGAAAAGCGCGGCCGCCATCGGGGTCGATAAGGATGCCGGCACTGCCATGTCCTATGGGTATTGTTTTGATGGTGGCATGTGTAGCGGCATCGATGATCGTAAGGTTGCTGTTGCGGAGACTGGTCACCAGTACCCGTTTCCCATCTGGAGTAAACTTCAACCGGTTCGCACCCTGCACCCCGGCGTCAACATTTACAACTAATTTTCCTGTGTTGAGGTTGATGATGCTGATAATGCCGTCGCCCGCACCCGCTGTCCACAGTTCTTTTCCATCGGGCGATACATCAAATCCTTCGGCTCCTTTCGCTACAGGTACAACTGTTTGCACCCAATCACGCCGTCCGGGTGCTGCTGTTGCCGGACTGTTTCCTGTTTGTGGTGGTCGAAAAGCGGGTGCTGGTAACAGTGAGTCCTGAAGAATACTCACGGTGGCAGCGTTTACATTGGTGGTGTAAATTCTTTTTGCGTCGGGTGTGACGTAGATCATATGTGTTCGCTCCTGGCCGGTACCCATGCACCAGTCGATTTTTCCAGCGACAGGATCATAGCGGCCAACCGATTTCGATCCTTCCGCTGAAAACCACAGTTTACCGGCTGCATACTCAAGTCCATGCGGCCCGAGCAGCGGCCTGGTATCAATCGAAGGAAGCGCCTTGCGAGCCAGCAGGTCGATCACATTTATTTCGGAAGATTGGCCGCCGCCGGTATTCGACACGTAGGCAAATTTTCCGTCGGACGACGCTATTACTTCGTGCGGATCCGGACCTACCGGAATCCTCGCAACGACCGAAAGGTTCGACGGATCTACCATGGCCAGCGTATGATCGGTTTTCGACAATGCAAGCAGGTAGGACTGCTGCGCATATGTTTTGATTTGCTGACAAAGCATCGCAGTCAGCAGGCATATTGTGCAGGAAACTAATCTAAGATTACTTTTCATTATCCTTCGTTTTATTTTCCAGTGGTGGCCGGTGGCGGGAGAGGGTGTTCAAAAGGTACAATTTTATCCGGAGCTGGTGATGCAAACAGGAATTCCTAACTTCCTGCTACTAAAAACGAACGACGTGAAAAAATTGCTGCTTGCATTTGTCTTATTGCTGACTCAATTGATCGGTAATTCCCAGCCGAGATTCCAGGCCGACTGGGAATCGCTTCAAACCTACCAGATTCCGGATTGGTTCCGTGACGCGAAGTTTGGCATCTTTTTGCACTGGGGCGTTTATTCCGTTCCCGGCTTTGAGAGTGAATGGTATCCGAGAAATATGTACCAGAAAGGAAGCAAGGTATACGAACACCATATAAAAACGTATGGCACCCAGGATAAATTCGGCTACAAAGATTTTATCCCGATGTTTACAGCAGAAAAGTTCAATGCAGATGAATGGGTGGAGTTGTTCAAAGAAGCCGGTGCAAAATACGTGGTGCCGGTAGCGGAACACCACGATGGGTTTGCGATGTACAAGAGTGCCCTTACCCGCTGGAACGCTTTTGAAATGGGACCAAAGCGCGATGTGGTGGGTGAGATAGCCGCTGCGGCAAAAAAGGCAGGACTCGTACTGGGTGTATCATCCCACAGGATCGAGCATTGGTTTTTTATGAGTGGCGGCAAAAAGTTCAATTCCGATGTAATGGATCCAGCCTATGATGATTTTTATGGACCCGCTCACGAAGAAAAGGAGACGCCTTCTCCCGAATACATGAATGATTGGCTGATGCGCAACATTGAACTGGTGGATAAATACCAGCCGCAATTGTTCTGGTTCGACTGGTGGATTGAAAACCCGGCTATGGCGCCCTACCGGAAAAGTTTTGCCAGTTACTATTATAACAAAAGCCTCGAATGGAAAAAAGGCGTGGTCATTAATTACAAGCACGAATCATTCCCCGATAAAGCTGCAGTGCTGGATATTGAGCGGGGTAAGCTCACCGATACAAGGCCGCTCGCCTGGCAAACCGATGATGCCATTGGCTATAAATCCTGGGGATACATTGCAGGCGAAGAATTCAAGTCGGCCAAATACCTCATCAATAACCTCGTGGATATTGTAAGTAAGAACGGTAACCTGTTGCTGAATATCGGTCCGGCCCCTGATGGCACCATATCACAGAAAGAACAGGATATTTTAAAAGAAGTAGGCGCCTGGTTGAAAGTAAACGGTGAAGCTATTTACGGGTCGCGCCCCTGGAAGAAGTTTGGAGAAGGACCTACACAGGTGGCGGGCGGACAATTCAGCGACAATAAAGACAAACCATTTACCGCGGCTGATGTCCGCTTTACAACAAAGGATAAAGTCCTGTACGCGACAACACTTGACAACCCTGCACAGATCACCATTATCAAAAATCTTTCACAGGCCGAGGGTAAAATAAAATCTGTGGACATGCTCGGCTCCGATCAAAAGGTCCAATGGACGCAGGCAAAAGATGGACTGCGTATTCAGCCTTCGGCCAGCTACCCTGCGAAATGGGGAACGGTGTACAAAATTGTTTTCGAATAAACCGTTTACTTTCTTTTGGTCAGTGTAACCGGTCCGGTGCTTCCGGCAATATAGAATCCGGTACCACTGCAGTTATTGTATTCATTACTGAACCCAAGCCTGTATTTGGTTCCATTATTAAAAGTGATAAAAATGGAATCGTTTGTATACGTGTAAATACCGGGGAAACTATTGGGAGGATTTCCCGACAGCGAATCGATTTGAACGGTACTGTTATCGGAACTGAAGCTTTGGCTAACCGGGTAGGTTTTTAATGAACCGCTCACCGTCACTTTGTAGTTACCATACCAGTTACCAACAAATTTTGTTTTTGCATCACCGGTAGAAGAATTGCTCTTACTGCAACTAAGTATAACAACAGGGAGAAGGAGGCAGAAGCTGCATATGAATTTCATAATTGCTGATTGATATGCAAACCAACAATAAGGCTAAGGCTGTCTCAATACCCCATTTGGATAGTTTATAGCAGCTTTTGATGTGATCAAAAACAAGAATTGATTCAGTTGACAAGTAACTTCAGGAATTCATCTTTCTTCCGTCGGGATACATCAATCACATCGCCGTTTTGCATAATAACCTGTCCGCCTTCACCCCGGATGTATTTGCGGATGCAATTGAGGTTAATCAGGTGCGAATGATGAATGCGGAAAAACCGGTAAGGAGCGAGCATTGCTTCGAAGTCTCCGAGCAATTTAGTAACCAGCAGGTTTTTCCCGTCTGCCAAAAAAAGCCGTGAGTAATTAGAACTGGATTCTATGTGCAGGATTTGTTTGATGGGAATAAATTCAAGCCCGTCGGAAGTAGGCAATGCAATTTTATCCTCCTGGCTTTTCGCATTGCCGAGGGAATTTTTGAGCAGATCCATTTTTTGCTTTGTGTGAATGCTTTTACCTTTCACCAGTCGTTCAACGGCAAGCTGCAAATCTTTAATCGCGATGGGTTTGGTGAGGTAGTCAAAAGCGCTGATACGGATAGCCTCTACGGCATAGTGGTTGTACGCAGTGGTAAATACAATTTCAAAATCATATTCGCCCAGTTCGTCGAGCATGCGGAAGCCATTCATACGCGGCATTTCGATATCGAGAAACAACACATCGGGTTTGTGTTCGCGGATGAGCAGGATGGCGTCTTCCGGTTTTTGCGCGGTGGCGGTGACGAAAATGTCCGGACAAAACTCCTCCAGTTTTTGTCGCAGGTTTTGCAGGCTGCTGAGTTCGTCATCTACCAATATGGCTTTTAGTGATTCCATCAAACGGCTTTTAATAAAATTTCGACTTTGGTTCCTTTCGGGTGTTGCTCGCCGTCATAAAGATCCGTTATGGAAACAAATTCGCCCGCCTGGCTTTGCTGGTTGAACATGTTGATGCGTTCTTCGGTAATCTTCAGTCCGACGCTTTTATGGTAAGGCTTATTCAGTTCCTGGTAGGTCTTTGCTTTTTTCCGGCCGATACCATTGTCCTGCACTATGTATTTTATAGTATCGTTTTCGAGGGAGGCGGTAACAGTTAGGTTCAGTTCTTCTTCTTCGCTGTGGGCAAGTCCGTGTACGATGGCATTCTCTACAAAAGGCTGTACCAGCAGGGAAGGGACGCAATAATCCCCGCCGCGCAATGCCGGGTCAACAAAGCTGGTAAAACTGAATTTATGATTGAAGCGGAGTTGTTCCAGTTCCACGTAGAGCTGCAGCGCTTCCATGTCTTTTGCCAGGGGAACTACTTCATTCCTGCTGCTGTCGAGGATACTGCGGATCAGCTTTGAAAACTTATTCAGGTAATCGGAGGCCATGCGTTTATCGTTCTGCATGATAAAATTTTCGATGCTGTTGAGACAGTTGAATATAAAATGCGGGTTCATTTGCGATCGCAGCACCTGGGTTTGCAACTCTGCTTTCACCTTGTCCGTTTCGAGACGTTGTTGTTTGCTGCGTTGCCAGAAAAGGAGGCTGAGCACGCTGAGTATTGAAAGGAATATGACACCGTAAAGAATATTTGTTTGCCGGCTACTTTTTAGTTGCAGGTTTTTGATATCGTTCTCCTGTTGCAACAGGGCAATTTTTTCTTCTTTTTGTTTGGCCTGGTACAACACCTCAAAGTCGGCCAGTCTTGCTTTGGTTTCCTGGTTGGTGAGCGAATCCTTGTGTTCGAGGTACTCTTGCTGGTAGCGATAGGCCTCTTTATAATTGTTCAAATTTGCCTGTACCGCAGCCAGTGCCTGCAACGACAGCGTTATATAGATTTCTTCTTTGCTGTCGCGGGCTGTTTGGAGTGCGCTGATGAGTGTATCCCTGGCTGCAGCAAAGCGATGCATGCCGGTGTCTGCCATTGCACAGGCAAGTTTGTATTTTACGAGCCCGGGCGGATATGGGTTTTGGTAAAGCAGGCTACCAATTTGTGCAAGAAGGGACCTTGCTTCATTGTATTTCTTTGCATTGTTCAGCGCATCGCATCGGATCATCTGGTTACTCACTTTTTCCTGCACAAGGTCGCCCATGATGCGCGCTACGGAATCGGACAAGTGAAGGTACCAGGCGGTAGAATCGTATTTGCCAAGGTTACTGTAATAGGTGGCGAGGTTAGCGGCCGTAAGCATATACGGCATATTGGCTATTTCCAGGTAATCGAGGGCCTGGCGGGAGTAATAGATTGCTTTCAGGTCGTCTCCCGCTTCGTCAAAGAGTTCTCCCAGGTTAGCCATCGCCATACCCAGTCCGCCCTTGTTGCCTTTGATGCGATACCCTTCGATTGCATCCTGATATAGCCGCGTAGCACTTTTGAACATTCCAAAATACCTGTATACACCGGCCATGTTTTGCGACATATTCATCCGCCTGGGATTGTCTATCCGCATACTGTCTATCCTTGCATGCAGGCTATCGAGATAGGCCAGGGAAGAATCTTTATTACCCGCTTCAGAATAGCGTTCCATAATTTCCCGCGTAGCATAGAGGTTATAGTATTTCAGTTTGTCCGGGAAGAAAGGCAGGACCTTTTTATAGAAATAGACAGCACTATCAGGTTTAAGGATTTTGTAAGCATAGGCCTTCCCTATATCAAAATAAAAGATGCCTGTCATGGTATCGTTTCTGTTTTTCTGCGCCATCGCCAGTCCTGCCACCGACCAGTCATAGATTGAATTTAACTGGCCTTCATTCAATGAGTCGCTGATCGCCTTCATCAGAAACCGCATTCTCGCTGTATCGGTTGTTAGTGTAAAGTAAGCTTCCGGAAACGGATGCGTCGACGCCTGCTGCGCGTTGATGGTAATACAGCATACTACAGTTATCAATGGAGCCAGTAGCTTCCTGGTTACCCGGACCATGGCTAATCGCATATCAACATATTTAGATGATCCAACAATATTGAGAAGGTAACGGAGGTTGCAGTTACGAGCTGGTTGAGCTATTGTCTTTGAATACAAGGGGTGACGGAGCCTGCAATCCTGCTTACCTAAATGTACCAAACCCTAAACTAAGTACACGGCAAGTCCCTGAAAATGGTATTTGCACAATTGGCGTGTTTCAGCGCGTAAGTGGTGTTCTTTTCGGGTTCCAGGGGGAGAGACGCACATAATTCCGGCGCTTTGCCAGTTGTACAACCACCGCCGCCGCTTATGCAGCGGTCCTATGTGTTGGCGGCAAGTGCGGATATTTTCACGGAGAAATTCATTTTCGCCCATTTGAAGCGGTGGGAGCAAATATTGGTGGGGCTGGTAACAAAGGGCGTTCACTTCTACAACCAGTCTATGCAAAAGTTTCTCTTCTGTTTGATGGCTGCGCTAAGCATTGCTGCAGTAGCCTGTACAAAGTCGACCGACCTGGTAGCACCTGCCGTTCCTCCCCGCAAAGATGAATTCCCTGTTTCGGCTTACCTGCGCGACAGCGCCAGTTACCTCAAACTAACTGTCTTTGACCCCCAGGCAAAAGAAGTGGGTTATTCTTTCCAGGCCCTGAAGAATGGGGTTGTGTGGGCCCTGGGCATCCGCATGCCGCAGGCAGGTGAAAAGTTTACCATTACATGTTGGGATGGCAGCACAAAGAAGATTATCAATCAAAAACAAGTAGAGAATGTGGGTACAGGCTTCACCTATGCCGACCTTTCCTCAAATGGTTACAAAGAATCTTTCGCCATTGAAAAAAACAAGACTTATGTCATCACTGTAAACACCACCACGCTATCGCCCGCATCTCCCAACCGGTCATTTTATTTACTGTCGAAGGCGAATGCTGGTAATTTTCTCCCGCTGGTATTGGGTAACATCAAAATATTGAACGGTGTTTACAGCAGCCAGCCTGCTCCCACCCCTGTTTTCCCGGATAAGACGAATATGGATGTATTTGGACTGGACCTTTTGTTTGGCCTGACAGACATTGGTTACTATGCTACAGAGTATTGATACCGCCCTATGAAAAATGCTATTTGTTTCTACCTAATGCTTCTTGATTGAAAAGGATACAATTCTATATTATCGTATTGGCCGCTTGCTCGCTGGGTGTTGGTACTGTACACTGCGGATGGGCCCAGAACCTGGAAGGAATCAGCAAACAAAAGCCTTTCAAAGTGTCGGGTAGTATCGGTGCAGGTGCTACTTACTATAGCAGCAACGAACCGGGTTTAAGCCGTCCGCCCTATTCCTGGAGTGTATATGGAAGCTTAACAGCACAGGTGTATGGGATATCGCTACCCCTTTCTTTTACGGTTAACCAGTACGGCAAAAGTTATTCGCAACCTTTTTCGCAGTTTGGGATAAGTCCCACCTATAAATGGGCCAAGCTGCACCTCGGTTATCGCTATATGCAGTTTTCGCCGTTGACCTACGATGGACAAAGTTTTCGCGGCGCGGGCATTGAGCTCAATCCAAAGCTATTTCGGTTTGCGGCTTTTTACGGCAAGCTCAATAAAAAAGTGAATGAGGATACCAGCAGCGGTCGTTTCGTGCAACCACAATTTGCAAGAACTGGCTATGGGCTAAAAATCGGTATTGGTAATTATAGCAGTTATTTCGACCTGATTTACCTGCATGCAAAAGATGACAGTGCTTCTGCTAAACTTATCAATAAACAGCTGATTACCCCTCAGGAAAATTCGGTGTTGGGCACGAGCATGAAATTAACCCTGCTGAAGAAGATCATTTTCAGCAGCGATATTGCCGTCAGCGGGCTGACACAAAACTTTGGTGACAGCATACCCACAAAGGATTCAGGTGTATTGGCACGCGCATTTAAAAGAATCGGGCGAACCAATGAAAGTACCTTAGTTGATTGGGCCGGCCAGTCCAGTCTCCAGCTTTTATTAAAAGGATATACTACAACAATCGGATACAGAATTGTTCGGCCAGGGTTTAAGTCACTGGGTACGCCTTATATGCTCAACGATGTTGCCCTGTTGAACTGGTTGAACAATTTTAACCTGCTATCCGGAAAACTGAATATTACCACCACCCTTTCAAGCCAGCATAACAACCTGAAGAAAACACTCCCGACTGAAATGCAGACGCTGGTGGGATCGATTAGCATGAACGCCCTGCTGAGCAGGCAATTCAACCTCAACCTGAACTATGCGGGTTATCGAATCCGGCAAAAAGATGGAACCTTGCGGCTGACGGACAGCACGCGTTTGCACCAGGTTATTCACCAGGTAAATCTGACACCTTCTTTTATTACCAGTAACACGTACCATTCGCATTCAGTTAGCGCCAACGCCGGTTATATGCTGTTAGATGATAAGAATCCCCTGAGCACACGCAGCAGCAGTAGTAATAATAGCTCGGGCTCACTCAGCTATACACATGGCTGGGTTAAGAAGTCTGTAGGCCTGTCGCTTACCGGCCTGTACAACCAATACAGGCAAGACACCAACTATTACCGCACTTTGGGCGCCACCATCGGCGGCAATGCGGCATTGCTCAAAGAAAAGGCGCTTAGTGTGCAGGGCGCTGTCGGCTACCTGCTGAATCAATCTTCCTACGGTAATTCGAGGAACAACCTCACGTTCTCTTTCAATGCGGGTTACCACCGTCAGCATCATTCGCTGACTCTCTATGCTAACTATGTATATACACCGTTCAACCCTATCAACAATATTATTTATAAGCAGGTAGCACAGGCGGTAGCTACCAAAAACCTCGCGGGTGGTATTTCCTATACTTACTCGTTTTAAATTTTTTCAGATGAAGCCGATTCCTAAAATACGATTCCTGTTTTGCCTGCTGGCATTTACTGCGAATGCGTCGCTGGCGCAGCCATATACTGTCAATGTAACTACCAATGCACTGCCGCCTGTTAACCCGATAATCAGCCAGTATATTGCATCGGGCAATGTGAATGCACAGGTGCTGAACACAGTGGCGGGTGGTCCTCTTATACAGGTACTTGCATACGGACACATCGAATGCCTGTCTCCGTCGCCATTTACAATCGCAGTGATCCCTTCTTTCGCTCAACAGGGTGCGTTTAACCTTACACCGGGTGTACCTGTATCTCTTTCGGCTGCGCAACAGCTGGCGGCGTTTGGAAACTTTAACAGTGCTAATCTGGTGGTCTCGGGTATTGCGCTCACTAGCATTACTGATGCTGCTGGCAATATTCGTCTTCCCGGAGGCAGTTATCGCATCTGCTATTCGGTAAGGCAGTTTGATCCGGCATCGGGCTTGCTGGGTGCATTTGTTTCAGATCCCAACCTCGGTTGTGGTTCCTTTACAATTGCAACTGCACAGGCGAACATTGTTACAACGATAGTGCCCCCTGTGAACCCAGTCATCAACCTGGTGCTTGCCAACCCGAATGCCGGGGTAAGAACCATCATCAACTATTCCAACCCAGCTGCGCCTTCGCTGCAAGTGCGTGTCTACGGCAAATTGGAGCGCCTTTCGCCCTCACCTTTTACGATCGCGTTACCAGCCGGATACCAGCAGCAGTCGCCGGTAACCCTTAGTTCCGGCATTCCGCTGCAACTTTCACCTGCGCAACTGTTAGACGCGTTTGGCAATTTTAATACAGGAAATCTTGCCATTGCCGGTATCAATCCAACCGAACTTCAGCAAAATGGAAACATACGATTGCCCGATGGTAGTTACCGTATCTGCTTTTATGCAAGGGATCTGCAGGGCGCGAACCTTACCGATCCGAACCTTGGCTGTGCAAGCTTCCGGATTTGCAGCGCTGTGGCTGCACCACAGTTTACATCGCCCGTGAACAACCTGAATATCGGCAATGGCTTAACTGTTGTACAACCCGCGTCTCCATTGTTATTCTCCTGGCTTCCTTCCAACAGCCTCTGCGGCGCCAGCGTTGGTGCAGTTACGTATGATTTTGAGATACGTGCATTGCAAAACGGACAAACAGCAGTGGATGCGCTGAACAATCCACCCGTGTTCAGCAGGACCCAGTTGCCGAATACGAGTTTCTTGCTCGACACCTTTTTATACAAAGATGTACTACAGGCAGGCAAACAGTATGTAGTGAGGATAAAAGCAAATGCCATTGCTAACCCCTCGCTGGTGATTGACAACAATGGCTATAGCAGGCCAGAGCCGTTTCAATATGGCAATGCAGTTGAGCCACCGGTATTGCCCTCATCTGAACAAACAGATACCAGTAAAAAAACGAAGGATAACAATCCACCCGTGATCAATGCATCATCGGGCGATTGCGGACTCACACCGCCTGCAAATACCAGTAATGTTGCGAGTAGCGAAACGTTTCAGAACAAGGAAATCAGGGTGGGTGAGTTCAAAATGATACCCACGAAGATCACGCGCAACAATGACGGCACCTACAGCGGTACGGGTACCATCAACTGGACACCGCTGACAAGCGTATCGCTGAGTAATATTGGAAGCCTCGGCATTGCCAGGCTTAAGGTTGGATTTGATAAGGTAAAGATCAATACCAACCTGGAAGTGTACGACGGAACGATTGTGACTGAAACCGATCCGGGCGTTTTTAACAGTGAAGGATTCAGTAAACTGAAAAATTTTGCGGGTAAAACAGGCGTGCAGCTTGATCAACTAGCATCGAAGGTAGAAGGCTTTTTTAATACGAACCCAACCGGGCGGCTGATCAGTCAGCTTACCGGCAATACACCTGTTGATCTGCCATTGGGTTTAAACAACCAGGATATTGGCGGAACAAAGGCAACGCTGGCCATTATGAGTATCGTGTTTTCACCAAAAGGAGCGACTGCCAGTGTTTTGTTTGATGTAAATATTGAAGAAGCAAATGGCTGGCTTACATTGGCAGGCACAGACTTTTGTATTCATCCGCAGGGCGGCAGTTTAACCCAGGGCACTTTATTTCTACCCAACGATCGTGATTTTAATATCGGCAAGCAGCCGGATGTTATCAATATTAAATTCAGGGGCTGTCCGGATGCTGATTCTTCCAATGGCACTTATGTTACCTGGAAAAATGGTAAGATGGAAGACATCGTAGCCCATGCCGAACTGGCATTGCCACAAAACGGATTTGTACCGGAAGATGATAAGGGTGTTGTAACACCTGGTTCTGTGATTGCGAAAATTATGTTCCGTTTTAAAGAATGGCACGATTGGGTAGCCAGTATTGATATGCCGCATTTCCAGCTCAAAGATGTGAAAGGGCTGAGTTTTCAGCCGACGGTACTGTTTTATGATCATTCTGTAAAAGCCAATCCACCGGCGTTTTCGTATCCATCCACCTGGAAGGGTAATAAGAGCAATGCCTTCGAAGGATTGTACATGCAGCAGTTTAAAATATTGTTGCTGGAGGATTTTAAAACCTTCAACCAGAAGCCGGGAGAACGAACCAGCTTTCTGGCAAAAGATCTAATCCTGGATGCAACCGGTATCACTACCCTTATCAAAGGCGCAGATATCATCGATCTAAAAACGGGTAATCTCGGCGGATGGGGTTTCTCCCTCAAGAACCTCGAGCTACAAATCACCAGCAGCAATTTCGAAAAGGGGAAGATGGACGGACAATTCCTCTTGCCGGTAAGCAGTACACCACTGGATTATTCAGGGGATTTGCACCTTGTTAAAGATTCACTGTCGTATGACTTTTTGATCCAGCCTTCTGACAAAATGAACTGGGATATCTGGAAAGCATCGGTGGCGCTGAATAAAAATTCTTATATCGAAGTCAAACGTGATTCACTGGGTACATCGGTGGTGGCGCTGATGAATGGAGTCGTAAGCATTGATCTTTCCGATGGGGCGCCTGCAATGAAATTCGATGCGATCAAATTCGATAGTCTTGGAATTGCAAACCGCAATATTGTTAACCATAAAAAAGAGCTCTGGCTAAGCAAAGGAGTTTGGGCTTTTGCCAGTCCGCAGAAAACAGTTGGCGGCTTTCCGGTAAGTGTCGGCGGCATTACACCTTACCTGAACATGCAAAGTGAAATTGAAGCAGGTCTCAACTTCAAACTAACCGTAGGCATTGGTGGCGGAAACAAAACCGTCATTGGAGCAGAAGCAAAACTGGCGGTATATGGGAAGATGAAGATAAGCCTCGATGATTTTCGTCCGAATTTCACCCTCACCGCGGGTGTGCGGGCTGACTCACTCCGCCTGTTTGGTGATGTCGGGCCGATCAAAGTAGATGGCTGGGTAGGCTTTTACAAGAAGCACAATGTATACGGTACCGGCTTGAAGGGCCATGTGGAAGCGACTTTCCCGATGGTAAAACTGGAAGCAACGGCACAATTCGGGAATGTGAATGATTTTAACTATTGGTACATAGATGCGAGTGCACAGTTTGCGACGCCCATCCCGGTAGTGGGCCCAATTGGTATCAATGGATTCGGAGGCGGTGCCTACTACAATATGAAGATGCAGAGCGATCCACCGAAAGGCGATGACCTTACTGCAAAAACTGCGGCGAATAGTAGCACGATAGGGTCATCGATGTCGGGCATAACCTATATACCGCAGGATAATTCCTTTGGCTTAAAAGCCAGTGTGTATGTGTGCATGGTCTCTGGTGCCGGACCGAAAGCCATGAATGCAAAAGTGACGCTGGGTGCGGGTATAGTGAATGGCGCGCTGGATAATCTTACGCTTGATGGCGATGTATATGTATTTACCAACCCGCCTTCAAATGATCGGGCGATTGTACACGGCACGGTACACATGGAATATATTGTACCGGAGCAAAAGTTCTCCCTCGGCGCCATGATAGACGCAAACTTTTCGGCTGCTAAATTAAAAGTGCCCATCAATTTATATGCAGGACCTGATGGCTGGTATTTCAAAGTAGGTGATCCATGGGGACAGCGCGTTACGCTTGATTTCCCTGAGGCAAAGACTGCGGTGTACCATTATAAAGTAGGGGCGTCTGCGTATTTCTGTGCGGGCTCATTGATCAACCCGCAACTGCCTGACCTGCCACAGAAAGTGCAGCAATTCCTGAATGTTCAGTCTGACCCGAATATTCAGACTTTCATGACCTCCCTGAACAACACGCCCGGCTCAGGGCTGATGTTTGGAGCGGAGGTAAATGGCAACCTTGGTTTTAACCTGGCCTTTATTTATGCCGATGCAACAGCGATTCTTGGGTTTGACCTGATGCTGAAAAATTTTGATGCGCTCACTTGCAATGGTGGAAAGTCTGCAGGTTGGGAAGGATGGTATGCGATGGGACAGCTCTATGCCTACCTGGGACTGGATGTTGGATTGAATGTGGATGTTTGGTTTTATAGTGGCAAAATCAGTCTGGCAAAATTTGAAGCTGGTGCATTGCTTAGGGGCGGTCTGCCCAATCCTACCTGGATGGAGGGCAAAGTAAAAGTGGAGGGAGAAGTATTGGGCGGACTGGTAAAAGTGAGCACCGAAGCACATTTCAGTATCGGTGATCAGTGTTATCCCGATGTAGATCCGCTGAAGGATGTGAAGATCATCTCCGACTATGGTCCCAAAGGAAATAAAGAGTCTGTATTTGCTTATCCATATGGCGCTTCGAATGTTGGCCTCGATAAAAACTACGTGGTGAACCTGCCGCCAAACCAGGACCATCCGGATGGCGAGTCCCGGATTTACCAGTTCAGGATAAGATCGTTCCGGTTATTAAAGAATGGCACCACGCCGGTAGAAAGCCTGCGCAATGAATACAATGAGGATCGTACCACGGTAAGCCTGCTGCGCAACAGCATCCTCGATGCTTATACGAATTATACCGGCGAGATACAGAGTTATGCTGTTCAGTATTTAGAGGGCAGCGGCTGGATTGATCCCATCAACGAGAAATCACAAAAATCAGGACCGGTATCGTATACAGACCAGTTCCAGTTCAAAACCGGTCCACAACCAGATCAGATCTGGGAAGGTAATATTGCATTTGCTTACCCCGTGAACCGACAGCGATATGTGTTAAAAAACGAACTCGGGGGGAAAGGCCGTATCCGCCTGGATATGGCGCAAACAAATATTCTCAACGGCAATGGCAAAGGTTTGAATGCATTGCGGAAATACCAGCTCTATTTTGTCGCTGTTGGTACCACTGATACTATCAAAACCGACTTTAGCTGGAACGAACAATCAAAAGAAATAGCATATCAGCTGCCTGCTGCCCTGAAGAATAGTGCGGCGTACAGGATGGAATTCTGGTCTTTCGAACAATCCGGTATGATGAAAGCTTCTGCCGCATTGGTAACCGCGCAATCCAGTATGAGCAGTATGAATATAAAAGGGATTGATGCGGCACAGAAACAAACAAAAGTCGTGGCTGCTGCTGTTAAAGTGCGAAAACCAATATATACGATGTTTATCCGTACCAGCGCCTTTAATACCCTCGCAGAGAAGATGAATGCCATGGGAAACTGGACGGCCGGCATGAAGAATAATTCACTGCAAATCGTGAATGATGCCATGTCCACCGAGCATTTTGATGAATGCGATACAAAAGGATATACGGCGCCGAACGGAAAGAACTGGTATCCGCCTTTCCTGAATACGGAGATCGCCTGGGATAATAACCAGCAGAATGACCAGTTTGCGAGTGCAAACA